>CAYSIF010000030.1:0-20162 GCA_964431035.1 uncultured Methanobacteriaceae archaeon
TATAAAAATTGGAAAAAAGAATTTATACCAAAAGTTTGGTAACTAACTATAATAAAAATAAAAAGGTTAAAAAAGAAGAAAAAACAGTACCTCACAAATCAAACCAACAAAAACTACAAATCAAACTCAAAAAAGCACAAACAACACTCAAAAAATACTTAAATATCTAGACCCCTAAAAAGTATTTTTGGTGAGCATTTGAAAAGTAAAAAAAATAGTTTTTAATATTTTTTTGGAATTTTAAATATTATAATCTACATGTGCTTGTTGAAATATTTTTATTAAGAATTATAATTTAATATAAATAAAATTTCACACAATTATTATAGATAATTAATTATTAACTATTAGAATTATTTATCATGATTTTAAAAATATTGGATGAAAAATGATTTCATCATATTGGCAAATAAAAAAATTCTTTAAAACAAACTTTCACCATTAATAACTGCAACAATACCTGGCAAATTTTCAACCTTTAATTTAAATAATGCTTCAATTCCTTCTTCTTCAAACATTAAGACTTTTTTATCTTGTATTGTGTTTGTTAATAATGCGGCTGTTGGAGGAGTAACTACAAAAATACTATTCTCCTCTTTTAACCCACTAATTGATTCACTATTTAACGAACCTTTACCAATATGCACTTTAACACCATTTTTTGATAAAGGAATTATAGAGGATTCAATTTCTACTTTATTACTAGTTGTTGGAGATATACCTGCATCACTTACTGCAGTATGCATTATTACAGAACCTTCCAAATCTGCATTAATCATTTCATTATTTTCTAATTTATTAACTAATTTTGGTAGGATTGCATCTCTTCCAGTGTAAATTATCCCACTTATACTTATTTTATCTCCAAGTTTAAGTTTTCCTATATCTTCATCACTTATAGGTGTTTTAAGATTTATCATAACTATTTAATCTCTTTTAAATCATTAATTAAATCTATTATATTATTACGTTTAATATGCCTCATCATTATTACTCTTATTGCTTCAGGATGACTTGATTCAGATACTAACCAACCATATTTCTCTAATTCTAATGCTAAATCATGAGTTGGCATTTCAGGATGATTAAATGCAACAATGTTTAATTCAGGTTCTGTTACAACATCATATCCTAAATTAACAAGCTCATCTTTTAAGAATAATGTGTTTTCCATAGCTTCTAATGCAAATTTACTGTATCCCTCATATCCTAAATAGTTTATTAATCCATAAACTGCTGCTGCAGAGGCCCCTAAACGTGTCCCTACAATTGTTGATTGTGTTTTATAGGTTAAATATGGAGTGTTAACTTCCATTTCTTCTAAAATTTTATTATTTCTAAATAGAATACAACCAGAAGGTATGGGTGCTAAACCCATTTTATGAGGATCTATTGTTATAGAATCCACACCAGGTAAACCAAAATCGAAATCAGGAAAATCATAATTATGTTTTCTTAAAAATGGTATTACGAAACCTCCAAAAGCTGCATCAACATGTAAATGAACATCTTTATCTTCTGCAATATCTGATAATATTGGGATTGGGTCTACTTTACCTAATTCTGTTGATCCTGCAACTCCTACAATGGCTACTGTATTTTTTGTAATATTATCTTGTACAAAGTCTGTAGATATTTTATATTCTTCATCTAATGGTGCTTGTATTAATTTAAGTCCCAGTATGTCTTCTGCTTTTTTAAATGAGAAGTGTGCTGATTCTGGAACCATTATTTCTCCATTTGTGATTCCTTTATTTTTTGCTATGTTTCTTGCTCCTCTCATTGCCATTAGATTTGCTTCTGTTCCGCCAGTAACTATGTTACCTACGATGTTTTCTCTGCTTCCAAGGAGTGTTCCTAGTTGTTTTATTGTTTTATCTTCTATGGTTTTTGTTCCTGGAAATAGTCCTGGGTCTCCAAGGTTTGTAGTTAAGAATTTAATGAATATTTCTTTTGCAAATGGATGTGGTTCTGTGCACATTGATCCTAATATTTTTCCAGATTCATAGGTATGGTCTTGTTTGTGATAATATTCTAATTCTTTTAGGATATCTGATTTGTTTTGATTTTTATTGTTCATTCAATGTAAGCTTCCATAAAGTTTTTCTTATTTTAAATTTTTTTTAGGAAAAAGTGATTTTTTAATTATTAAAATATGAAAAAAAGTAGTGAAAATGTTAAAAAATTTTAAAAAAAAGTTTTTTTTTGGAAAAAGATAAAAATGAAATAGTAATTATTTTATCTTTTTCTTGCAGCATCGAGTATTAATTTTTTCTCTGCGATAGCTACTGTTCTGCGTACTTCTGGTACTGCATCAGTGTTTGCAGATACGCTTGTTATTCCCATTTGAACTAGTTTTTCAACTACTTCTGGTTTGCTTCCTGCTTGTCCGCAGATACTGCATTTAACACCGTTTTCAACACATGCTTTGATTGTTCTTTCAACTAGTTTCATTACTGCTGGGTGTTGTTCGTTGTAGTTTTTAGCTACGAATTCGTTGTTACGGTCAACTGCTAATGTGTATTGTGTTAAGTCGTTTGTTCCTAAGCTTATGAAGTCTAATCCTACTTCTATGAAGTCTTCTATTAGTACTGCTGCTGCTGGTATTTCTACCATCATTCCGAAGTCTATGTCTTTGTGTGGTATTAGTCCTACACTTTCACAGATTTCTTTTGCTTTTCTTAGTTCGTCAGGGTGGTTTGCTAGTGGAATCATTACTCCTATGTTTGTGTATCCATCGTCATGGAGTTTTTTAAGTGCTTTGAATTCTGCTTTTAGGATTCCTACTTGGTCTAATTCTCTTCTGATTCCTCTCCATCCGAGCATTGGGTTTGGTTCGTCTGGTTCGTTTTCTCCACCATCTAGTGTTTTGAATTCGTCTGTTGGTGAGTCTAGTGTTCTGTACCATACTGGTTTTGGGTAGAATACGTCTGCTACTTTGAGGATGTTTTCTACTAGTATGTTTACTAGTTCGTCTTCTCTTCCTTCATCGATGAATTTTCCAGGGTGTACTCCTGCTGCTAGCATCATGTGTTCTGTTCTTAGTAGTCCTACTCCATCTGCTCCTGATGCGAATGCTTTTGGTGCTGCTTCTGGCATACTTACATTTGCTTTTACTTCTGTTACTGTTAGTAGTGCTTCTTGTGCTACGGTTTGTGGTGCGTTGTTTGCAGATTCTTCTTCTGTGTTGTCTTTGATTATTCCTTCATATACGAGTCCTTTTTTACCGTCTGCTGTTACTTCGGTGTTTTCTTTTAGTGTGGATGTTCCGTTTGCTGTTCCTACTACACATGGTATTCCTAGTTCTCTTGAGATGATTGCTGCGTGACAGGTTACTCCTCCTTCATCAGTTACGATTCCGCTTGCTCTTCTCATTGCTGGAACCATATCTGGTGTGGTCATTGTTGTAACCATTACGTCTCCTTCTTTGACTTTGTCTAGTTCGTCTACTCCCATGATGACTGTTACTGGTCCTGATGCTATTCCTGGGCTTGCTCCTAGACCTTTGATTAGTACTTTTAAATCTGGTGTTTCGTCTTTTGCATCGTCATCTACTTGTACATCGTCGAGTGTTGTTATTGGTCTTGCTTGTAAGAGGAATAGTTTTCCTCCTTCCATTGCCCATTCTGTGTCCATTGGTTCGCCGTAGTGAGATTGTACTCTTTTACCCATTTCGGTTAGGTCTACTAGTTCTTCGTCAGATAGTACTCTTTCTTTACGTTTTTCTTCTGGTACTGGTATTTCTTTACTTGTTCCTTTGTCATCGTTTGCGAACATTGTTTTTTTGTCGCTGACTGTTACATCTAGGATTTTATTATCTGCTTTGTTGACTACGTAGTTATCTGGTGTTACTGTTCCTGATACTACTGATTCTCCTAGACCCCATGATCCTTCTATGAGTGCTATGTTTTCTCCGGTTGATGGGTTTACAGTGAACATTACTCCTGCTTTTTCTGCGTCGACCATTTGTTGAACTACTACTGCGATTAGTACTTTGGAGTGGTCGAAGTCGTTTTCTTCACGGTAGAATATTGCTCTTGCTTCGAATAAGCTTGCCCAACATTGTCTTACATATTCTATTACATCATTGGATCCTTTTACGTGGAGGAATGTGTCTTGTTGTCCTGCGAATGATGCGTCAGGTAGGTCTTCAGCTGTTGCTGATGATCTTATTGCTACGTCTGCTTCATCTACTCCAATTGTCTGGGATAAAGCATTGTATGCTTCAATGATATATGTGGATATATCTCCAGGCATTGGTGCGTTTTTGATTATGTTTTTGATTTCGTCTGCTGCGCTTTGAAGTTCTTTGGTATTGTTTATGTCGATTTTACCTAGAATATCCATTACTGTTTGGAATATTCCGGTTGCTTCCATGAACTTTTGGTAGGTTTCTGCAGTTATAACAAAACCTGGAGGTACAGGTATGCCTGCTTGGGTTAATTCACCTAAGTTAGCTCCTTTTCCACCAGCTATTCCAATATCATTCTTGCTTATGTCTTCAAATTTTTTAACGTACATTCTTATCATTTTTCCTAAAAAAGATATTTATAAAAAAATAATCTTGAAATTTGTATAAATTTATTATATAATTATTATTTGATTTTTATATTAAAAATATGTATATGTAAAAATTTTATGAATTTTATTAAAAGTTAGTTTAGAAAAATAGTATTTTTTTAATGATTATTTTTGAAAAAAAAATGAGTTAATGAATTTTGAATAAAAGTTTGAAAAAAAGTAGTTTTTTTAGTAATTGTTGTGTTTTGTGAAAAAGTGTAGTAAAAAAGAGATTTGGTGTGGAATTTATTTGACTAAATCTTCACCTTTATCTACAACAATTCTACAAGAGACAGGTAATTTCATACTTGCTCTTTTTAAAGCTAGTTTTGCGTCTAAGAAGTTTTTAGGTTCAACATCTATTGTTAGTACTTTTTGATCTTTACTGCATAATGCTTCGACACTGATAGCTTTTCCGAATGCTCCTCTCATACCACTTTGTACACGGTCTGCTCCTGCTCCGGTAGCCATTGGGTTTTCACGTACGATATTGTGTGGGTATGTTCTGATTTTTAGGTGGTATCCTACTCTTCCTGCTTCTCTTATCATTATTCTGTTAGCTGCAATACGTGCTGCTTCTAAAGCATTGTGTCGTATTTTTGTTGGTTTTTTAACAGCTAAGCTGAGTGAAACTGGAAATTCATCTGTTAAGTTACCCATGTCATATTGGACTATTCTTGAGTTTGGTGTTTTTCTAATGTAATCTCTTCTTGAATAAGCACGAACCATATTTAAGTTCCCTCCATAATAAAAAATAATAATTTTTTGTTAATTTTATGTAAAATAATAATTATTAATTTTTTAATTTATTTTTAAATTAAAAGAATATTTATCTAAAAAAAATATTGTATTTTTATAAAATAGTTTTTTATAATAACACTATCTATTTCAATTAACATTAATAAATGTTATGTTAATACTGAAGATTATAAAAGTAATACTTTGATTTTTAAAATAAAAAAATATAAAAAATAAAACTTAATAACATAATAAAGAAAAGAAATTAAACACAATCAGGCAAATACTATGAAAATAAAAAGTAAAATAATCTTTGAATACAAAAAACCAGAATATGCTAAAATATCCCACGAAACACTGAAAATAGATAATGAAGAAGAATATATAAAATCAAAAATAGATAATACAAAAACCATATACGAACTAAAAAATAAAAATTTAGGAAGTTTTTTAAATAGTGCAGATGATTTAGTATTCTCAGAAATACTCATAGAAAAAATACTTGATAAAACAATAAAATAAACAATCTCACTTTAATTTAAATATTAATAACAAAGTTTAATAATAAATATTAACCATAAATATAAATTATTATAAAAATTTAATAAAGGGACAATTTTATTAAAAAAAATACCAATTAAAAATCATTAAAATAATTAAGGGAAAAAACTATCAGGGAGACGAATAATGAACTGTGAAAAACATCCAGATAGAGAATCTACAGCAAACTGTGCTGTCTGTGGAAAATCAATATGTGACGATTGTTTAATAGAAATTGCTGGAAATTCTTATTGTAAAGACTGTGTTAATGAATTAGTAACTGAAAGCATACTTAAAACTACTGTTGAAAATAAAACAACAGATCAAGAGACAACAGAACCAGAACATATTACAGAAACTGTTGAAGAAGAACCTACTCTTGAAAAACCAACATTCCGTTCAGCAAGTAATGTTTCAGATATTTTAGAAGAAGAAGGAATTGTTGAAGAAGAAACTGTAGAACCAATAGTAGTAGAACATACCTCAGACTTTGGTGGAATTTCAACTGGAGAATACATTGAAGATACAACTACCGTTACTGAAGAACCAGTTCAAGTTGCTAATGAACCTGATGAAGATTTAGAAGCCAAATATGAGAAATATTTAGAAGATTTATATCATGATGAACCAAAAAACGATACCCCCGAAGTTACAATAACTGGAGAGTATGTTGAAGAAACACCAACTGAATACCAAACCCCTGATACAAGTATTGGAATAACTGGAGAATACACTTATCCTCAAGAAGAAGAGGAAGAAGATGATATCATTATCCCTGCTCATGCACAGAAAAAAGATGAGGATGAAGGTTTAAGTTATGAGGAAATTCGTGCTAAAATCTTAACTGAACAAGATGCTGATAATTATATTGATGATTTTGAGCAACAACAAAGAGAATATGAAAATGAAATAAGAAGTCAATACACTCCCCAAAATAATGACTTTGGTGATGAATCATTATACTACGATGATATCATAAATCAAAGAGAAATAGAAGTTGAGGAAGAACCTAAAAATACTGGTGATGGTTTTACAAAAGGTGAAATCGCCCTAAGTATTATCCTAATAATATTAATTATAATAGTAATGACTTATGTGATATATTTATTCACACTTAGTAATGATTATCCATCATACTTTGATGCGGTTAGAGTATTATTTACTAATCCAGCACAATTATTTGAAAATATAATACACTAAAAAAAATTATTTTAATTTTTATATTTTTAATTTAAAAAAAGTAGTAAAAAAAGAGTTTTTTATAGATGAAAAATAATTAAAATTATTCTTCATCTGCTTCTTCTGTTTCTTCAACCTTTCTATCTTGGAATTCATCAATAAATTGAACTTTTTCGTATGGAAGGTTTTCGTATAAGTCTTTTGATATTCTGTAACGTTCTAATGTTACATCCATGTAACTTTTTTGATCGAATCTTGTGATTTCATCTAATTTTATTTTGATTACTTTATCTTCAAATTCAACTTCTACTTTATCTAAGTCCATATTTTGTGAGGAGTAGTGGAATCCTACCATACTTTTTACTTTTTCTGTTTCGTCTTCAACTATTCCTGCAATGTTTATATCATAGTTTAGTGTTTTTCCTGCTAATGCATTGTTGAAGTCTACTTTAACTCTTCCACCATTGACTGTTAATACTTTACCTTGTTGGCCTTCTGCACTTATTATCATTCCAGGTACTGGTGTCATTCCTTGTTTTTTGAATTCTTTCATTGGGAATAATTGTACTAAACCTGGGTCTCTTTCTCCGAATGCTTTTTCTGGTTCTAATGTTAAGTTTTTAGAGTCCCCAGTGTCTAATCCTATTATTGCTTCTTCTATTGCAGGTAATAAGTGGTTTGCTCCAACAATTATTGTTATTGGTCCGTATTTTTTTTGTTCTACAAATATACCTTCTTCTTCTGCTATGTCTTGAGAAGTTGTGTCGAATATTTCACCGGTTTCTTCTACTTTTCCTGTGAATTCTATTTCTACAAAATCGCCTTCTTTAATTGCCATTTATTATTATTCTCCTATCTTGTTTTATTTTTGATTTAAAGTCTTCTAAAACGTGCTCGTTTTTATAGTTTAAGACACGTATGTTAAAAGGATAAGTTTTAATATAATCAGATATTATATCACTATTTATTTTTGTTTCTAATATACTTAAAACCCTATGTTTAAAGTGACTTGAAAATCCATAAGGTAAAATTTTTAATATTTCTGAAATTTCTGTAAATGGTTTTCTCTCCCGTTCATCTATGATTTTTTGTGCTATTTCTGATGTGAAGAAGTTTAATCCTGTTAATTCATCATATGATAAATTATTTGCATTGTTTATTATTTCTTCTGTGTTTCTAGTCATATGTAATGGTGCTTGGTTTTTTTCTATTTCTCTTTGAAGTATTTTTATTGTTTCCTCAGGTAACATATGTTCTACTGATTTTAAGTTATTGTTTGATGATGCTTCCCTTATTTTTGTACCACTAACACCAGGTACTCTCGGGACAAAAATGAACTTATCTTTAAAGTCAAATCCTATTTTATTAAATGATTTTGTAAATGAGCATATAACATAATTATCTTCAGCTAATTTTCCTTTTAATATAGTTTCATGTAATGTGTAATCTACAATTTTGTATGGTTTTGGTTTTATTGTGTGGCCTTGTATTATTCTTTTTATAATTTCATCAAATTCCTCGGATGGATTATATCCCCTTGGGATGTAATTAGTGTTTAGTGTTTGGAACATTTTTGCTAAGCATAAACTGTATTGACCAGATCCCATTATTCCCATTGGTGGACCTTCAACACATATGTCTGCACCAACATTTATTGCAATTTCAGATCTAGCATGTCTTGATAGTATATATGGTTGTCCTCTACCATTACGTTCAAAAAGACCAGGTACAATTGCTACAAATAATGCATCTGGATGTTTTTCCTTTGCAACTTTCATACAATGATAATGTCCATTGTGTAATGGTGAGTATTCTGTAAAATCAGCTATTAATTTTATATTGTTATTATCTGTAGTGTCCTTATCTTCTTGATAATTTTTTAATGCATAATTAAAGTCTTTATTGAAGGTTTTTTTATCTTCTTTTTGAATTTTTATTACAAAGTCATTTAAATCCATAATATTAAGTATATTTATTATTGAGATATATAATATTTAAATATAAATTATATTATTAGGGATGTTTGTTTTATTATGTATGATTTAGTGTTAAATAATCTTAAACTAGTTGATTTAGATGGAGATTTTAATATTGGTATTAATAATGGTAAGATAAGTTGTATTAGTAAGACTAGTTTAAAAGGAGATGAAGTTGTTGAGTTTAGTGATGGTGAATTTTTATTACCTGGTTTGATTGATCCTCATGTTCATTTCAGAGATCCTGGTTTAACATATAAGGAAGACTTTCATACTGGAAGTCAAAGTGCAGCTAATGGTGGTTTTACAACTGTAATTGATATGCCTAATACGATTCCTGAGCCAAATACTTATAAAAATTTTCAAGACAAGGTTAGAATTGCTAATGATAAAAGCATTATTAATTTTAAGTTGAATGCTGGTTTTAATGATAGTGTTGATGAGATGGTTAAAGTTGCAGAACTTGAACCTGCAAGTTTTAAACTTTTTTTAGATGGTAAAACTGATGATGAGTTAGATGAGTGTTTTAAAAATTTAAAAACTGTTAATGATAATGGATATGATTTTATCTTATCTTGTCACTGCGAAGATAAAAAAGTTGTTGAGGAAAGTACTGAGTCTTTAAAAGATAAGGATGAAAGTATTTGTTATAGTTATGCTCGTCCTGTTGAATCTGAGGTTGAAAGTGTTAAAAAAGCTCTTAAATTAGGTGATAAGTATGATTTAAAGTTACATATTTGTCATTTAAGTTCAAAAAAGAGTTTAGGTTTGATACAAGAATCTAGTGTTGATGTTTCTTATGAGTTTACTCCTCATCATATTTTTTTAGATAATAGTTATTTTAATATTTATAATGAAGTTTGTAAAACTAATCCTCCTCTTAGAAGTAGTAGTGAAAGTGTTGATTTAAGTTCTTTAAATGATGAGTGTATGATTGGAACTGATCATGCTCCACATAGTGTTGATGAGAAGAATTTAGGTGTTTGGGATTCTAAGCCAGGAATTCCTAATTTAGAAACTGTTTTATCATTGTTTTTAACTGAAGTTAATAAGGGTAATTTATCTTTAAGTCTTATTAGTAAGATTATGAGTGAAAATCCTGCAAGAAGGTTTAATCTAGAAAATAAAGGTTATGTTAAAGAGGGTTATGATGCAGATTTAACTGTGGTTAATCTTAAAAAAGAAGGAGTTTTTAATAGTGATGATTTTTATACTAAAGGCAAATATACTCCTTTTGAAAATTGGTCTTATAAAGGTAAGGCTATTATGACTATTGTTAATGGAAAAATAGTTATGAAAGATAATATTGTTTATTAATTGTTAATATTTTAAAAAAAGAATAAAAAAATATTTTTTTAGAGATTTTAGGAAATCTTATTAATGTTTTTTTAATATTTATTTCATAAACTCTAAAAAAAATGTTGATTTGTTTTTTTAGTAAGAATAGTTTGCTTCAGGCATTTCTGCCTCTATGATGGTTGTTTTACCATCTTGGTCTACATGGTGCATCTCAAGTATTTCGTCTTTGATTTCGTTTAAATCTACTTCGATAGTTTGGTTGAGATATTCACCTGTTAGTTGTAGACCTAATCTTAGTCCTTCTCCAGTTTCTTCATCTTCTTCAGTAATTGTTAGAACTTCGCCTGGTGCGAAAATACGATTGTATGCTATTTCTAGCACATCATTTGGTTTAACGTTTTCTCGTATGTATTCAACCATTTCATCAGAACTTAGAACTAATTCTTTTTCACTCATATGTTAATCACCAAAAAAAATGATAAAAATTGGAGGTTACTAATTTTTTTAGTAATCTCCAACGGAAATATATTCATCGTTTCCTTCGGAGTAAGCGGATAATTTATCACGGTTCTTTTCAGCGTCGATGTATAATCCACCTTTTCCGTTTAATGCTATATCTCCTTTGTATTGGATGTATTTACCTGGGTATACTTTACCTTCTATTTCTGGATCTGTTACGATTCCTTCTTCTACAAATCCTTCTAATAGACGACCTAGTTTACCGTGGATTATGATGTTACCGTTTTTCATTTGTCCACCCGGCCATCTGTTAACGTTACCATCAATTTCTATGGTTCCTTTGGTCATATGTATACCTGCTAAGATATCACAGTCACCCATTACGTGGATGCTTCCACCAGTTAAACATTCTCCACATTGTTTTCCTGCGTTACCGTGTACGATGATTTCTCCACCAGTAACTCCTCTCCATTCTCCAATGTAGGATGCTCCTGTGAATTCTTTGGTATTACCCATAATTTCAAGTTTTCCACCAGACATTTCACGTCCAGCATGAGCTTGTGCGTTACCATTTACTAGTACGTAACCTCCACTCATTTCAGCACCTACGTGAAGGTCTGCGTTACCGTTTACGATGACTTCTCCACCGCTCATTCTGTAACCAATGTATTTAACTCTGCCCATATCTCCGTTTAATATCATTTTTACATCATCAGGAGATTCTGCTTCTCCTTCAACTGTTATGTCAAAGAAGTCTGTTAATGGGAATCTGGAGTTACCTATTGGTACTTCATATTTTTCAAAATCTTCTTTTGTCCATGTGTAGATATTATCTGTGTTTAATTCATCAAACTCTAAAGCAATGAATGATGTTTTGATTTGATCAAATGTTATTGTTTTCAAGATTTAACACCAACCTATATTATTTATATAATGTTTTCTCCCTATTTGTTTATCTTACTGGAACATCTACTTGTATTGGGTTAGGTACGAAGTGATCGAGTACTTTGTAGTTACTCCATTTTACTGAGTAGTATTGGGTGAAGAATGGCATTACATCTTCAATAACTCTTTTCTCTTCTTCTTCTAAACCAGTTACATTACACCATATTGTGTTACTGTGTACGGTGTTGCAGATTTCACCATCTTTAACAACTATTTCTCCACCTTTTATGGTGTATAATGCTCTGCTGAATGCTTTTTCTACTTCTTCAGGGTTTTTGCTTGGATCGAAATCGTTAGGGTTGATGTCGTATACTGCTATGTCAGCAACATAACCTGGAGTTAATGCTCCACGATCAGCGTAACCATCGATTTTAGCAGGTGCTCCTCTTGTTACGATAGCAATATCGTTGAAGTCATATTCTCTGTCAAGAGTTGGTAGGGTTGTTCTTTTACTTGCCCATTTGTGAACTTCATTTTCAATCATGTCAGTTCTTTTTTCACTACTCATTAACCAGGATATGATTCTTGGGTATCTTATGAATGGACCTGCGTTAGGGTGGTCTGTGGATAAACATACTTGCCATGGATCTTTGATTAATAAGAATAATTCAAGACCAATAGCCCATTGCATTGCGCTTACTGGACTTCTTGGAGCGTAGATACATGGGATGATTCCTGCTGCTGTTTCACATTCAATATCTTTGTTAGCCCATTTTAAACCAGATAGTTTGTATAAATCGTATTCCATTGGTGCGTCTGCAGTCATTGTTGTTGTTTCATCTAAGGTTACTTGACCAATATCTGTGGTTATGTATTTGTTGTGGTTGATGAATTTTGCAACGTCTTGTGCTCCAGATGCTGCATCTCTCCAGTTTGTTCCAGTGTAGGAGTGGAATTGTAAGTGAGTACAGTGTACTACTTGGTCACGGATTGATGCTACTTTGGAAGTGCTCTTTTTGATGTTTTTGAGTGAATCTAGTGTTTCTATTGTTGTTCCAGTGTTTCCTGGGTGTCCTAAGTCGTTAGGGTGTATGTGTATAGAGTGTGGTAATCCTAGTCTTTCGTTTGCTTTTGCGAGTGCTAGTACTACTTGTCTAGATGTTACATCGAAGTATGGTGCAGAATCATCGTAACCGTGTACGTTCATTCCCCATCCCCATGCTTCACTTCCACAAGGGTTTACGATTTTTATTCCGTATCCTTTGGATATTTTTAACCATGCAGATACAAATGCAGATAATTCATCTATTCTGTTTTCTCTTGCATATTCCATTACCATCCAGTTGTTACCAAAGAGGGTTACTGGTGAAATATCTAAGTTAGGGGTGATATTAATTTCTTCGTGTGTGTGTTTTGCTTCTAGTGGAGGCATAGCTGCTTCAGAGACTGTACCGTATCCCATACGTGAGTAACGGTATCCTGTTGTTGGACAACTTGGGATTGAGAAACCAGATTCTGGTCTTTCATTTGCTGTTTTTTGTGTTACTCCTCTTCTTGAGTCTTCTGGACGGTATAATCTACCTACAACTAATTTTGGTCCTGCTACGTGAGCGTGTACATCTACTCCAGCAGGCATTACTATTTTGTCAGTTACATCTATAACTTTAGCATTGGAAGATACGCTTTCTACTATTCTTCCATCTCTCCACATGACATCTTTTTTCTCACCGTTTACTCCATTGAGTGGG
The DNA here is from genome assembly GCA_964431035.1 of uncultured Methanobacteriaceae archaeon. Taxonomy (GTDB): domain Archaea; phylum Methanobacteriota; class Methanobacteria; order Methanobacteriales; family Methanobacteriaceae; genus Methanobrevibacter_A. The sequence continues at coordinate 13,385 of CAYSIF010000030.1, forward strand.
TCGAAAACGATACCATTTTTTAATATATATTCCACTTTAAATCAACTCCAATGTGTTTTTATTGTGCTGCTGGGTTAGGCACATATTTTGGAGCCACATTTGGCTCTTCTCTTAGTTTCATTACTCTTTCTTTTAATTCTCTTACAATCCACTCATCATCACGGCAGGTTTCTGGTTTGTCTATAGCTTTTCTCATGTAGATTGGTACTCCATCCATACGGTAACTGGTACCTCCACATTCTACTGCTATAAATGATCCAGGTAATACTACGTCTGCGAGTTCTGTTGATGGTCCCCAGTGTATATCACATTGGATTACAGGTATGTTTGCTAAGTGTTGTAGTGCTCCGTTAGGGAAGTGTGCACCAGGATCTGCTGCTATTACGAAGAATACATCTGGTTCTTTTCTTGTTAATAAATCGATTGTGTTTGTTTCTCCGAGCATGTATCTTGCGTATCCTCTTGAGAAGTCAACACCGAATGCGAAACCTGTGTGGAATGCCATGAAAATGTTGAAACCGTTAACGTTAAAGTGTCCTCTCATTGGAGTTAGACCCCATTTGGTAAATGCGTTTAGGTCGGTAACCATTTTAATAGCTATATCAATGTTTCTTTGTTTACCTAATGTGTGGGTTAGACCAAGACCGAAGAATAATACTCCGAATTCTGCAGATTTCATTTGTTCTGCTAGTTCGTAGATGTCTTCTTTTGGTATTCCTGAGATGACATCTGCTTTGAGTTTTTTACCTTTTAGCACTGCACGGATTGCATTGTAGAAACCGTAGTCTCCGTTTTGTTCGAATCCTACCCATTTGTCTGAACATTTTGCTGTGTCTGAGAATTTTGGATCCATTGTTACTACAGTACGGTCGAATCTTCCTCGTTTACGGAAGTATCCTCTTGGGAATACTGCATATCTTGCCATGTGTCTTGGGTGAGAGTTCATTGCATTACTTCCAGAGTAAACAACCATGTCTGCACGGTTTTGAACTTCTCCTAATGTTTGAATTGGGTATCCTGCATTTTGCATTGCTTGTAGACTTGGTCCATGACAAATTGTAGCTTGGTTATCTAGAACTGCTCCTATGTATTCTCCAAGTTCTACTCCTTCTTTCATACATTCTGTGGAAGTTTCACTCCAACCGTAGAATACTGGTCTTACTGAGTTTGCAATTAATTCTGCTGCTTTGTCTAATGCTGTGTCCCAGTCTACTTCTTTTAATTCTCCATCGTCACCACGTATCATAGGTACGAGTAATCTTTGGTCGATATCTTCCATAATTTTACTTGCACCTAATCTGCATGCATGTCTTACTGCTACTACATGATTATCTTTTACAAGGTAATCTAAATCGTCACAGTTACATCCACAGAATGCGCAAGTACAATCTTCTACAATATAATCGTAATCTGTTATAGGTGCTTCGTAACTCATTCTAATTCCTCCCATTTACGACCATCATAAACAGGTAATTCTCCTAGTGATTCCATTTTTTCTACGACATCACTATCTGTTTCGTCAACATATTTTTTGTAAACCCATCTCATTAAATCTGCCATGAGTAATACTTCACGGTCTGTTTTTTCGACGGTACATTTTACACCTTTGTATGTTGGGTCTGAACAGCAGTAGGTTTCATGACTTACAATTGTGTTAGCCCATGGTCCTTTACATACAAATACGGTTCCTTCGTGAGGTGCGTCACGGGATTTTGCTGCGTTTAATACAACTTCTCCGTAAGCTGTTTTTACAAGAACATGATCCCAATTATCTACACCTAATTTTAACATATCACGTGGGTCCATGTAACAGGTTCCTGAAGCATTTTTGTATTCTTGTTTTAATGTAGAACCTCTTTTTTTACATGCACCTTGGTATATGTCGGATCCGGTGTTTAACATACAGTTTAGAACGTCTACTGATCCTTCACTGGATTTTTGTTCTAAATCATATACTACTGGTTTTTCTAAATAAGTATTTGCATAAAACATTTTTTTTTACATCTCCTTTTATTCTAACCATATAGCGTCTACTGGACAGAACATTTGACATGTTCCACATTCTTCACATTTGTCTGTGCTGAAAAGTTTAATGAAACCATTTTCAACCATCATAATAGTTTCAGTTGTTTTTGAACCTGCTCCTCCAGCATTTTCAGGACTTATTCTTGCGTTTACCGGACATGAAATAACACATATTCCACAACCTAAACATTTGTCTTGATCTACCTTAAGTTCCATTTAATCACCAAAAAATTTTATATTTAATTTTTTAAAGCATCAATTGCTTTGTTCCATGCTTTAGAGTTAGTTGGGGTAGTATTAACTTCTGTTCTTTTTACTGTTAAAACATCGTTAGGACAAGCTTTTTCACATGCTCCACATTTTATACAGTATTCTTCTTTAACTTGGATAGTTTTCACCATGTCTCCAGATTCTTTGGATGGTGGGAAGTATAGTGCGTTACATGGACAAACGTCGATACATGCTGCGCATGCTCCACATTCGTCTTCTTTTATTTGTACTGTTCCTTCGAATGGTTTGTTAACTTCTGGTACGTCTGTTGGACATACTCCTGCACACCATCCACAGTTAATACATAAGTTTTCATCGACAATTATGTTTCCTGTTGTTACTGCTTTTTCTGGGTCTAGTTCGTATTCTCCATAGGAACAAGATCTACATGCTGCTTTAATTGCATCAACAGGACATGCTCTTTTACATACTAAACAGTATACACATTTGTCTGTGTCTACTTCTATGTCTTCACTACCTGCTTCTTTGTTGACTGTAATTGCGTCTCCAGGACATAATTCTTCACAGATTCCACAATTTATACATGTTTCTTTGTTTATGTCGATTTCTCCAATTACTAAGTCAGCACGTTGTGGTAGGTCTCTTTTTACTGTTACTGCATTACGTGGGCATGCTACTTCACATTTTTCACAGTAGTAACAGTTTGTTTCGTCAAAGTTTATTGATTTTGTGTAACTAGGATATGATTCGATTTCTTTAATTGATGTTCCACCAATTGTTAAATCTAATGCATCTGCAGGACATAATCCGCTACACATACCACAAAGAACACATTTATTTTCGTCGATTGTTACTTTAACATTGTTTGGTGTTGTGATCATGTTTTCAGATATTTTTCTGTGACCACTGAATTCGGTGTTAAAGTATTGACGTGCAGAGTTACTAACTCCTGAAATTTCTATTGCACTAACTGGACAGGTATTTTCACAAATACCACAGCCAATACAAATTTGATCATCATATGATAGTTGTCTATCATCTGCTGCTGATCTTTTTATATCAAAATTATTTCCTTTAATTGCTTTCACGTTTTTGATCATTTCTCTATTCTCCATATACTTTTATTGAATCTGTTGGACAGGCCTCTTCACACACACGGCACCCACAACAGTACATGGAATTTATCTCTGCTTTTAGTGAATCTAAACTAATAGCTTTAGTTATACACAAGTCTACACATAATCCACACCCTATACATGAATCATTTATTTCTCCCTTGTATGTTTCATTTTTGAATATTGATGTGTATATTCTAATTTCATTAACATTTTCAAAGAGATTTTGAATGATTAGCAAAAAGTCTTGAGTATTTAGTTCTGTAATGACTTTAGCAAAGTCTATTGCATTTTTTGATATGTTTCTACCGTTTAGGTAGTGAGATATCGTTGAACGGTTTATATTTAGTTCGTTTGCAATTTCTTGTTGAGATAAACCTTGTTTTCTCAATTTTATTGCGGCTAAATATCTAAGACCAGAAGCTATATGTTTTGGCATGATATCATACTAAAATATTGTGTACTGATAATTATTTTTTGTTTTGTTATTATATAAGGGGTGGTATTAAAGTATAAGAGAAAAGATTTATATAATACTGTGTAGTAATTACACATTTTGTATTTTGGAAAACTAAAAAAATATAAGCAAAAATAAAAAATAAAACTTTAAAACTAAATAAAAAAATAAAAAAAGATAATTAAATATAAAAATACAGAAAATAGACATTAATATAAAAAATTAATCAAAAATACAAAAGATAACAATTGAAACTATTACTAAAAAAATAAGATGAAAAACTGAAAATAATTCTTAAAAAATTAGCTGAAAAAAATTAATGTGTAGTAACTACACATATTGCTTAAAAACTAAACATGATAAAAAGGCTCACGATTATCAATAGCCTCTAAAAAAACATTCTTAAGAAATTCTTCACTTTCCCCATTACGAATATGAGAAACAATATCAACAAGATTATCATTTCTAAGTAAACAAGGCTTAATCTTACCTTCAGGAGTAACTCTTAAACGAGTACAATTATTACAAAAAGCAGTATTATCCAAAGGACGAACTAACTCAACTTCCCCACCATCAATAAAATATTTCTTCCTATCCTGCATAAGATTTCTAACTTCAATTTTATCCGCTTTAACCTTTAATTCTTCTTCAATAAGATCCATATCATAATGATAATTCTCATTAAAGTCATTTACTGTTTCTGCATCCATAATTTCAATTAATTGTAAAATTAAATTATTATCTTTACAAAAATCAAACATATCCCCAACTTCAGTATCATTAACCCCCTTCATTAAGACCATATTAATTTTTACAGGATTTAAACCAGAAATTGAAGCTTCAATAATACTTTCTTTCACTTTATCAATATAATTAAACCCTGTTAATTTTTCATAAGTTAATGGATTTAATGTATCTAAACTAACATTCACCCTATTTAATCCAGCATCAATTAAATCTCCACAAAGTTCCCCTAAAAAAATTCCATTAGTAGTGATTGATATATCTCTAAAACCTAAAGACTTAATAGATTTAACAATATCAACAATATCACGCCTAACTAAAGGTTCACCACCAGACAAACGAATACGCTCCACACCTAAACCTTGAGCAACCTTAGCAATCTTAAAAATCTCATCAACCGCCATCTCATCTAAAGTATCTAACATACCATCATGATGACAATAAAAACAATTAATATTACAACGATTAGTAATAGAAACCCTTAAAGAAATAATAGGCCTATCAAACTTATCACATACTTTATCCATAACAAAATCCCCACAAAAAAATATTAACTAATCATCTTTATTATTAATCAACAATTCAACCTTACTAAAATCTTCAACACCATACTCACTAGTCTTTAAAGACTCTAACATACCTAAAACAGTTTTCTTAACAAAATCATTAACAAAAGGATTCAAACCAATATTAACACCATTAATAGATAAAGAAACATCAGCCTGAGACTTAGGATCATACTCCAAATCATCACTAATAAAAGCCTTAGCTATCTTATTAGCATCAGTATAACCACAATCATCAACAAATAAAGTATCGATAATATCATAAGCATATTTTTCAGCTAAATTCACCAAATCCTTAACATCATCATCATTTAAACTTTTAGCATCCACATTTTTAATTGTATAATCATCAATTAGATTCCTAGATGTTGAAATCTTAGGGTAAGGATAATCCTTAAAACCTTCAATAACAACAAAATCTGGTTCATCTATTAATTTAATTAAGAATAAAATACGATCTAAGGGTAATTGATTATCTACATTGAAAAATGTTGTTGAACCAACACCTACAACTGTTTTAGCTCCAGCATTTTTATGTTTAAAAGTATCAGTGCCTTCCTTATCCATAACCATACTATGATGAGAATGCTTAACAGTACCTACACTAAATCCTCTATTACGTAATTCTTTAATAATGCGTGTAGTTAATGTAGTTTTACCAGTATCTTTATTTCCAACAACAGAAAAAACTCTCATAAAATTATTACACCATCATTATTATTTTTTTAAGTATACAAACCAATAGAAACATCCAACAAATAAAGCTCCACCGATAATATTACCAATAGTAACTGGGATAAGATTATTGAAAAGTTGAGTTAATGTTATAGGAGAACCTAAAAACATAGCTAAAGGTATGAAAAACATGTTAGCAATACTATGTTCAAAACCAAGAGCAACAAAAGCCATAATTGGGAACCAAATCCCTACAATTTTACTTATAATATCTTCAGCAGATATTGCAATGAATATGGCTAAACAAACTAACCAATTACAACCAATACCTCTTATTAAAGATTGTAACCAGTTTAAATCAATTTTATTACTAGCAACTGTAATGGCTGTTGATGAAAAAGGTTCAGAAGTCATTATGCCACTTAAGTATGCAATGACAAATGCGATGAATAATGCACCAATAAAGTTAAAAACCCATGTTCCAACAAAATTCTTAATTAAGTCTTTAATATTAGCCTTACCATCTAAAACTGCAACAGGCATGTATAAGCAGCTACCTGTAAATAATTCAGCACCACATAATACTGTTAGTATTAATCCTAAGGGAAATACTGCTGCAAATAATAATTTTTTCAAACCTACCGGATAGGTTATACCACTTGTTACAATTTCTGCTAGCATTCCTCCAAATGCAATATATGTTCCTGCAAGAAATCCTAAAATAAGAAAACTTATTATTGATAAATTTGATTTATCTCCACCAATGCTTGCAATTTTACTTAATGCATCTTTTGGAATTTTAAATGAACTCATGAAAAATCTATTCTCCCTAAAAAAAAGAACTAAAAAAAACTTTTATAAATATATTGTATATTTATTAATTTTTTATGATGTTTTTAGTATATTATACTTATTATAGTTAGTTACCAAACTTTTGGTATAAATTCTTTTTTCCAATTTTTATA
>CAYSIF010000031.1:0-19845 GCA_964431035.1 uncultured Methanobacteriaceae archaeon
TTTTACTGTTTGTTTTGAGTTTGGGAATAGTTGTCCTGCTGTTGTTATTGTGTATCCTATTTTTTCGTTTTTAACATCTAGTATTAGTGCTGATCCATTACATAAATCCATGTTTGGGACTTTGTCTTTGAGTATATTGAAGCAGTCTAGAATGTCTTTAATTACTGCTTTGTCTTTTTTTATTATTTTTAGTACTTCTGTATCTGTTAATTTGCAGTTTGAGTAACTTATATCAAAGTTTATATTGTTTTCTATTATTAGGTCGTAGATTTTTATGTTATTGTCTAGTTTTTTTAAGCATGCTGAGTTGAATTGTAGAACTACTAGTGCTCCTGCTTCTAAATTATCTATTATATCGAATGAATTTGGTTTTGTTAGGAGTTTATTATTGTTTAGGTCTTTTATTGCTCTGTATCTTTCTATTAGTGTTCCTGAATTATCGAATACTACTGCCTTATTTGTCATGATGATTATTTTTTCCTATATTTTTTTTGTATTGGTTGAAAAAAATATAACTTATTTAAAGTTAAAAAACATAATTTATTATATTATATATGAATTAATCATATTTTGATTTTAATATTTATTAAAAATTATGAAGTATTTTATTAAAAATTTATTTTAGGTGTTTTAATGACCATTATCGAAAAATTAAATGCCATTAGAAACAAGGATTTAACTGCAAAAGAGAATGTAGAAAACTATTTAAAAGTAATTGAAAAAGATAATGATGAAATTAATGCTTTTGTTTCTGTTAATAAAGAAAAAGCAATAGAAAAAGCAGAAGAAATTGATGAAAAAATCCAAAATGGAGAAGAAGTTGGTTCTTTAGCTGGTTTAGTATTTGGAATTAAAGCTAATATTAATGTTGAAGATTATATTATTTCTGCAGCTTCAAAAACATTAGAAAATTATATTGGAAGTTATGATGCTAGTGTTATTAAAAAAATAAAAGCAGAAGATGGAATAATTATTGGAATAACTAATATGGATGAATTTGCTGCTGGAAGTTCAACTGAAACTTCAATGTATGGTGCTACTAATAACCCTGCGGCTCTTGGAAGAATTCCTGGAGGAAGTAGTGGAGGAAGTGCAGCAGCTGTAGCAGCTAATATGTGTGATATTGCATTAGGATCTGATACTGGTGGTTCTATCCGTAACCCTGCTTCCCATTGTGGAACAATTGGTTTTAAACCTACATATGGTGCTGTATCTAGACAAGGTTTATTAGATTTAGCTATGAGTTTAGATCAAATTGGACCATTTGCAAATGATATTAGTGGTATTGGTTTAGCATTAGATACTATTGTATCATATGATGAAAGTGAATGTACTACATTAGATTGGGATATTCCTAATTTTACTGAAATAGCTACTAAAGATTATGGTGAAAAACCTTTAGATGGTATGAAAATTGCTAAAGTTAAACAATTTAGTGAAGTTACTGATGAAAGTATCAATAAGATAATTGATGAATGTATTGATAAATTAGAATCTTTAGGAGCAGAAATTGTTGAGATTAGTTTTGATAATCTTGACTTATGTTTACCAACTTACTATCTTATTAATTATGTTGAATTCTTCTCTGCAACTAGAAAATATGATGGAAGAAAATATGGTTATAGAATAGAAGAAGTTTGTGGAGAAGAAGTTTTAAGAAGACTTAATATTGGTTCTTACATTTCTCAAAAAGAATTTAGTGGAAAATATTATAAGAAAGCTTTACAAGCTAGATCTCTTATTAGAAGTAATATTAATAGTCTTTTAGAAGATGTTGATTTGATTGTTGGTCCTACTGTACCTAAACTTCCGCATGAAATTGGTGAAGAGTTAAGTCCTATGGAAATGTATTCCTATGATGTTTTAACTGTTATTGCTAATCTTGCAGGAATTCCAGCAGGTAGTATTAAAGCTGGTGAAGTTGATGGTATTCCAGTTGGTTTACAATTACAAGCTAAACCTTTAGATGATGATAAAATCATTAAAGTTATGAGTATTTTTGAAAATAATCAATAAATACTTCTATTTTTATTCTTATTCTTCTTTTTTTGGGGTTATTTTCTTGATTAATATTGGATTAGTATATACTAAAGGTAGTGTGGCAGGTTTTGAAGATTTTGGTAATCTTCCCACATCACTTGTTGGTGAAAATGGTTTAGTTAATGGTAATCCTGCAAGTAAAGAATTAGATGGAATTATAATCCCTGGTGGTACTTTAATTGAATCTAACTCTATTAATTGTGATGTTTTTAATGAAATTAAGATAATGGCAAAAGAGGGTAAACCTGTTATTGGTATTTGTGCAGGATATCAAGTTTTAGGTAATTCTATTGATATTGGTAGGAAATCTCCTGTTCCAATTATTAAAGAAGGTTTAGGTTTACTTGATGTTGATTTTACACCTTTAATTAGTAATGATAGAGTTAAAGCTGAAGTTGTTGGAGATTCAATTCTTACTAAAAATGTTAACAGTGTTACTGGTTTTCATACTCATACTTATGGAAAGATTACTGGTGATGCTAAAACTTTATTCTACTCTTATTTTAAACGTGTGAATTATGGTGATGTTGAAAAAAGAGTGGTTTCTGGATCTGTTAATGATGATGGTAATGTTATTGGTACTATGATTCATAATATTTTAGATGAGAATCCTAAAGTTTTAGAGAATCTTTATGAATTTTTAGACATTAATGATGAGGATCTTTCTTCTATTCATGAGAGAAATTCTTTAGTTAAAAAAGAAATGCATAGTACTGTTGGTGTTGGTGATTTACCTGTCCAGGATTTAACAAGCAGTAGTCCTTTTTATAAATTTAAGAAAAAAGATGGTGAACTTCCATATTGTTTGGTTATTGGTAGTACTGGTTCTGATTCTGGTAAAACTTTTTTAACTACTGGTTTAGTTGGTGCTTTACGTGAGCTTGGTTTGAATGTTGGTGTTTTAAAGGTTGGTCCTGATGTAAGGGATACTATTACTAGTTTATATTTAACTAAAGGTAAGATGGAAGATTTTGCATCTATTAAAATTGGTCATTTAGGTTGGATGGATTTAGAAGATGTTTTTAAATCTTTAAAAAATTCAAATTATGATATTGTATTAGTTGAAGGAGTTATGAGTGTTTTCACTGGTCTATTAAATGAAAAAACACCATATTCAACATGTGAAATAGCTAAAGCTGGAAATTTACCTGTGTTATTAGTTTCTAGTGTAAATAAAGGTGGAATAGAATCTGCTGCCGTTGATTTAACAGCTCATGCTGAAATCTTATCAAAAATGGGTATTAAAGTTAATGGTATACTTTTTAACAAAGTTTATGATGAGAATATTTTTAATAATTTAACAGATTATGTTAAAACTAATAGTAATGTTGAAGAAGTACTTCATATGCCAAAAATTAAATTAGAAGAGAGAGGAGCAACACCTGAAGTAGAAATAAAATATGATTTATTCTCTCTTGAAGCTTTAAAATCTGTTAAAAATAATATTGATTTGTTAAAAATAGTTGAAATGAGTGGTAAACCTCATTTTGATAAATATTTATCTTTTAATGAAATTAAGGATTATTTTTAATCTGTGAAAAATTTCACAGTAACTATATCCCCATCTTTTAAGTTTAATTTATCTCTAAGTTTATATTTTGATATAAATTCTAAATAATTGATTTCATGGGTTGTTTTTTCTGGAAATATTATTGCTCCAGTTATCTCATCATTTAATCTTGCTTTAACATATTGAACCCCACCAAAATCTTTATTTGGTTTGATTAAGTTATTACAATTATCTTTGATATTATTAATTGTGTCTTGTTTGTTTTCTGGTATTATTATGTTTAGTGTTCCTGGAAATGGAATAAAACCACAATTTTCTTCAAATTTGTTTTTATAGAATTCTTGTGCTAAAAAGTATGCTGCTTTTCCATATCCTGTTGTTACTTCACCGTCAATTTCCATGAATTCATCTTCTCTAATAAAATTTTTTCTAACTTAATATTTTGTATTTATCATTTATATTATTTCTAAATAAAAAATTTAGGGTTCTAGATATTTTATATACTTTGAATAATAAATCAGTGTACAAATATTTGTAGATTTTGATGTAAATGGAGGTAGTTTATAACATGGTAACGATTACTGTAAGTAAAGAAATTCGTGATAAATTACTAGATAGGGGTTTTAAATCTGAATCTTATAATGATGTTATTGGTAGATTGATTAGTGTTTATGAAGATTTAGATTTAGAAGATTTTACTGATGAAGAAGCTGAATATTATAATAAATGTATAGATGAATTTGAAAAGGGTAATTTTGATGGTAGTGTTGAAGTTAATCTAGATGATATACGTGAAAAATATGGTTCTGATTAAATATGAGCTATAGAATTCTCATACACACTCGTGCAAATAAATTCATTGGAAAACACTCAAATGATACTGTTTTTATTGAAAGATTAGAGAAAAAATATTTAGATTTATCCAATGATCCCTACTCTTGCGTAGAAAATTCATTTCATAGTACAAAATGTCCTAGGTGTAAAAAAACAAGAATAGGAAACTATAGAATTATTTATTATATTATTGAAGATAAAAAAATTGTTGAAATTATTGATATTGGTCTTAGAAAAAATATATGGGATTAAATTAAATTTATCCAGTATAATAATTAATTATTAATTATTTTTAATTTTTCTTGTGCTAAAACATACCCTACTTTTCCATATCCTACTGTTACTTCACCATCAATTTCCACAACTTCTTCTCTAACAAAATTTTCTTTATTATTATTTTTTTTATTTCTAAATAAAAAATTATTTTAACTATATAATTTATATAAATTATTTGTATATATTAAAAATAATTTGTTCTCAGGGCGGAGTGAAATTCTCCACCGGTGGTGATTTAAGACATATTTTTCATCTTGATAAGTCCACGAGCATTTAGTATAGAATGTTGATTTGGTGAAAATCCAAAACCGACCGTTACAGTCGGGATGAAAGAGAATAAAAAGGAATTTTATAAACTAATACAAAGAATCAATTAATTTAATCTTCTTTTTTAAGCCCTGGTTCTAGTATTTAAAAAAACAATGAAAGGAGACACTTTACTATGAATCATGAAGATATATTAGAAGGAACGCCAAGAGAAAGAGTTGAAATTGGTATCCAAGCCTTAAAAGATGGAAATGGTATCATTGTAACAGATGATGAGTCTAGAGAAAATGAAGGAGATATTTTCTTTTCTGCAGAAAATGTTACTAATGAACAAATGGCTTTACTTATTAGAGAAACTAGTGGAATCATATGTTTATGTATGCGTGATGAGAAAGCAGATGAATTAGAACTTCCTTTAATGGTTGAGAATAATACTAGTACTTATGGTACTGCTTTTACAATAACTATTGAAGCTGCTGAAGGAGTTACTACTGGTGTATCTGCAGCGGATAGAGTAACAACTGTTAAAGCTGCAGCTGCTGATGGTGCTAAACCTGAAGATTTAAATCATCCAGGACATGTATTTCCTTTAAGAGCTAAAAATGGTGGTGTTCTTGAAAGAGATGGTCATACTGAAGCTAATGTTGATATGATGGAAATGGCTGGTTTAAAACCAATGGGTGTTTTAGCTGAAATTACAAATCCTGATGGTACAATGGCTAGAATGCCAGAAGTAATTAAATTTTCTAAAGAACATAATTTACCAATTGTTACAATTCAAGATATTATTGAATATAAGCAAAATCAATGAAAAAAATAATTATCATATAAATTTGTGATTAAAATGGAGAGTAAAATTCATAAAACTGATGTATTAATTATTGGATCTGGAGGAGCTGGTAGTAGAGCTGCAATTGAAGTGGATAAGAATAATTTTAAAGCTACAATTATATCTAAAGGTTTATCTTTTAAATCTGGTTGTACTGGTATGGCTGAAGGTGGATATAATGCTGCTATTACACGTATTAATCCAGAAGATGATAAAAAAATACATTATGAAGATACTTTAAAAGGTGGAGGTTACCTTAACGATAAAGAATTAGTTAAAATATTAGTAAATAACTCTCCAGATAGATTAACTGATTTAGAAGAATATGGTGCATTATTTGACCGAAAAGAAGATGGGAAATTAAATCAAAGACCATTTGGTGGTCAAAGTCAAAAAAGAACCTATTTCCAAAGTGACAGAACAGGACATGAAATAATAACCTCACTAAAAGAAGAAGTTATAAAAAACAATATTGAAACCATAGATGAAGTAATGATAACCTCTTTAATCACAAATGAAGATGAAACTAAAGTAATTGGAGCGGTTGGATTAAATTTAAAAGATTCAACAACAATATTTTTCCAAACTAAAGCTGTTATTATTGCAAGTGGTGGAGCAGGTCAATTATTCCCTATTACATCAAATACAATACAAAAAAATGGGGATGGTTTTGCAATTGGATATAAGATTGGTGCAGAACTTGTTGATATGGAACAAATACAATTCCACCCAACAGGTATGGTATTTCCAAAATCTAAAGCTGGAGTCCTTGTAACTGAAGCTGTTAGAGGAGAAGGTGGAATATTATTAAATAAAAATAATGAAAGATTTATGGAAAATTATGATCCTCGAAAAGAACTTGCAACAAGAGATGTAGTGGCAAGATCTATTTATAATGAAATTAGAAATGATAGAGGAACAGAGAAAGGTGGAGTATATTTAGATATAAGTCACTTAGAGGATAGTGTTATTGAAGAGAAATTAGAAACTATGCTTGAACAATTCTTAGATGTTGGAGTAGATATTAGAAAAGAAAAAATGGAAGTTGCACCAACAGCACATCATTTTATGGGTGGAATAAGAATTGATGGTGAATGTAAAACAAATATTGAAAATTTATTAGCTGCTGGTGAAGTTACTGGTGGAGTTCATGGTGCTAATAGATTAGGTGGTAATGCTTTAGCAGATACCCAAGTGTTTGGTAAAATAGCTGGAAATTCCGCATCTGAAATCTGTAAAACAAGCACATTCAGTATTAATACTGAAATGATAGAAGAAGAGGAAGAAAGAATTAAAGGTCTTATTAATGATGGTGAATATGATCCAACAGAAATTAAAAATGAAATAAAAAATATTATGTGGGAATATGTTTCTATCATTAGAACTGAGGAAGGATTGAATACTGCATTAGATAAAATTAATGAATTGGAAAATAAGACTAAAAATTTAAAAATTCCAAACATAAATGAGTATAATAATAAATTGATTAATGGGTTAGAAATCATTAATATGATTGAAATATGTAAATTAATTATCCAATCTGCATTATTAAGAACTGAGAGTAGAGGAGCGCATTACAGAGAAGATTATCCTGAAAAAAATGAAGATTGGGAAAAAAGTATTGTTTTAAGAAAAAATAAAAAAATAAAGTTTATTTATAGGTAAAAATAGTAGTAGTAGAAAGGTTTATATACTCATTAGGTATAAAATATAATATGCTATATATAAAATAATATTATGTATAGTACTTTTTTTAAAAAATGGTGAAAAAAATGGTGGATTAGGTTCGGGAAAATATGTTATTGTATTGGTGGTGCAATAACATATGAACCTAATAATATGAGACTAAAATCTAATTTTTATTAATTCTTTTTCTAAATTAAACAATTTACTATTAAATATATTAAAATTAAGATAATAGTGGATATTATTATTGTCATTCTGGTTAATTTAATTGATAGATCAATATCATTTAGTGTTAATTTTTTTGTTTTATCACCAAGAATATATGTGTCTTTTTTCTCTAATTGGATGTTTAGTGCTCCAGCAACTGCTGACATTGTGAAACCAGAATTTGGACTTGGTGTTCTTAGTGAATCTCTTTTTAGTATTTTATAACTGTTTTTATAATCTAGTTTTAGTATGAATGATGCTATTACAACCATGTATCCTGTAAATCGTGCAGGTATGTAGTTTAGGATATCATCTATTTTTGCAGGAAACCATCCAATGTAATGGTATTTTTCATTATCGTATCCTACCATTGCATCAAGTGTATTTGTGATTCTGAATAGTAGTGGTCCGGATAAACTTAATAATATTAGTTGGTTGTAATTTAATTTTATTATTATTCCTATTAATGAGAATAGTAGGAAATATATTATTGATGAGATGTATGAGTCTGTGATATTTTCTGTCATTGTTTCTATTGATGCTGAAATTATACTTTCTTGTGATAGTTCATGTGTATTCCTACTGACTAAATATGACATTGCATCTCGAGCATCATTTAAATTGGTTTGAAGTTTAATTTTAATATCATGTGTTGAACTAATTAGTAGTTTAATTGAGTATAAAGTTGATAAAAACACACCGTAAACAATGACTGAAATAATCAAATCATAAGGAAAAATCAAAAATCTAAATAAAATAAATAAAATATTAAATAATATAATAAATAATAAAAAAATAAATAAAATAGTGCAAAATGTTAAAAGAAAACCTGAAAATTTATTTTTTAACATAATAAATCTTTTAGTGAAAAAATCAATAGAATTACCAATAAAAACAACAGGATGTACCTTACTAGGTAACTCACCAATACTTAAATCAATAAAAAGACTTACCAATAATAAAAATAAAATAATATAAACAAAACTTTCAACTAACATATTTAACATAAATTTACAATTATTAAAATTAAATTTATAATATAATATAAACTTTATTTTATAAAAAATATAGGAAAACTGAAAAAATATGATAAACAGAGAAATAATACAAAAATGGTTAATAGAAGAAGGAATGTATAAAAACGAAGTAGGAGACGAAAATGCAAACTTCCATTTCATAGTAAACTACCCAGAAAACCATATGATGGATGTAATACAACCAAAAAACAAACCAGACATGATCGTAATAGGATGTGCATCAGAAATAGAACAATCACAATTCAACCTACTAGGAACAGCACCAAGTGAAAAAAGACTAGAAATGATCTGGGACATAAGACTAAGCTTAAACGAATTACTATTAGATTTTGAACTAGAACACCCAAACGATGTACTAAAAAGATTTGTAATTACAGATGAAATATATGAAGATGGCTTAACAAAACATAACCTAATAAAAACAATTAAAAAAGTATTTAAAGGCAAACTCCAATGTTTATGGAAACTTGATTACAAATTCACAAAAAATAATCCATCAAATCCTGACAATATGTTCAAATAAATTTTTTATAAAATTATAGTGTGAGACATATATTTCAAGTGAAACACAATTGCGAGGATTTATGAAGATTGAAGACATACATTTCAAGTGTAAATACACATGAAATACACCTCTTTTTTTCACAAAAAATTCCACTAATTTTCCGAATAAAAATCCTTTATTTGTAAAATAAACATTAAATTAATGTTTTTCATATTTTCATTTTTCACTTGAAATACACCTCTTCAAAATTTGTTTTTTGCTGAAATATCTTTCACTTGAAATACATCTCTCTCAATTATAAACCTTAAAATTTAAACACCTGAAAATATTCAATTTAAATTAAAAATATAAAAAATATAATAAATTCCATAAAATAATATTAAAAAATTTAATTTATTGAAAATTATGGTAAATTATATCGTTTTATACTTTTTAAACTATCTTTTTATAATATGGATTTTTTACATTTGAAATTTAACTAATATTTCAATGTTTTTTCTAGGATTTCCTCCATATTTTAACTCAACATTTTTTTACAAAAACTAAATATAAACACATCCACATATCAATTAACTATTTTAAAACATTTATTTCATTATTTTAATTACATTATAACATGTATTTTAATTTTTTAAATATTTTTAAAAATTTTCATTTTATATTTACACTTGAAATTGTACCATAAGTTTTATATAATATTTGTTTCAATAAATCAAACTTGTAATAAATTGATACGTAAATTTAAATTTTAATTATTTTTTTTTATTTTATATTGGAAGAATTATTTATGGAAAATATTTTCACACAAATGCAAGAGGATATGAACAATGAAGTTTCAGTATTTAAAGATAAAAAACCTTTAAATCATGTCTTCATACCAAATCATCTACCTCACAGAAAAGAACAAATACAAACAATAGCACAATACTGGGTTGATGCATTAAACAATGTAACACCAACAGACATAACAATATATGGTAAAACTGGAACAGGAAAAACAGCAGCTGCAAAATTCGCAAAAGATCAACTATTAGAAGCAGCAGAATCAAGTAATGTTTTCATAAGAATAGAATACGTAAGATGCACAGACTTCACAACAGAATACCAAGTAATCGCTCACTTATGTCAAAAATTAGGAAGAGATGTTCCAAACAGAGGATGGACAAAGGCAGAAGTAGTAAATGTTTTTAGAGATATTTTCAAAACCAATGCATTTGGACGTAAAACCATTTTAATAGTTATACTTGATGAAATAGATATATTACTTAAAAAAGATGGAGATGGAATTCTATACACATTAACAAGAACAGACAATGTTTCAATATTATCAATAAGTAATTATATAGATTTTAAAAAGTTCATTAAACCTCGTGCTAAAAGTAGTTTAATGGATCGTGAAATAGTATTCCCACCATATAATGCAGAACAATTATCAGATATTTTAATTGAAAGATCACAATTATCCTTTAATGAAGATGTTTTAGAAGACGATGTTATACCATTATGCTCAGCATTAGCAGCTAAAGAAGAAGGAGATGCTAGATATGCATTAGATTTACTTAAAGCTGCAGGTGAAATTGCAGATGAGGAAAAATGTGATAAAATCACAGGTGAGTATGTTAGAGAAGCAAAATCTAGAATTGAGCATAATAAAGTAACTGAAGTTATTCAAACACTACCAACACAACAACAAAGAGTATTAGAATCATTATTAAAATCAACAAAAGAAGTTGTAGATGATGAAATAACTTCTGGTAGTTTATATGAAGTTTATGAAGATATTTCTAAAGGAGATTCAGTTACTTATAGAAGATTTTTTGATTTTATTAATGAATTAGAAATGTTAGGTTTAGTTTCAACTAATACAGTATCTCGTGGTAGAGGTAAAGGAAGATATAATGTTGTTAAATTACAATGTGATATTGATTTATTAGAACAATCCCTCTACAGCTTCTAAAAAAAAAGATAATAGTTTTTCATAAAATATTATACAATTCCACTATTTTAAATACTTAAATAATCTTTCCTATTCTTTTTTTTAAATATTTATAATTTTATAAGTGATATTGTTTATTCATCTATTTTTTTAATAAATTTTGCAGGATTACCTGCAACAATAGTGTTATCTGGAACATCTTTTGTAACAACACTACCTGCACCAACAATAGAATTTTCTCCAACTGTAACACCAGGAAGTATAGTTGATGCAATACCTATCCAAGCATTTTTCTTAATTAAAATTGGTTTGGCATATGTTCCACTTCTATTTTTTGGATTGAAATCATGATTTAAAGTTGTTAAATTGACTTTTGGAGCTATAAAAACACCATCTTCTAATGTTATTCCTCCACGATCCATAAAGGTACATAATTGTTGAATAACAACTCCTTTTCCTATTTTGATATTTTTACCATAATCTACATAAAAAGGAGGCATGAAAAATACTGAAGAATCAACATCTTTTCCAATTATTTTGCTTAAATATTTTAAATTTTCTTCTTCTGTGTGGATACCTTGGTTTAATTCTCTGCAAGTGTTCATTGTTTCTTTTATTATAGATAAAATCTTATCATATTCTGGATCATCAGTTGAAATTAATTCTCCTGCTAATTCTCTATCAAATATATTTTTCATTTTAATTAACCCTTTTAGTTTTATGATTTTTTGATTTTTCTATTATTTTGGATTGTTTTTTATAATATTTTTTAATATAGCCATTCTTACTGGAACAGCATTATATGCTTGTTCGAAGTATTTATTATATTTTGTATCATCTAAATCTGTTGATATTTCATCTATACGTGGTAATGGGTGCATAACAATTAAATCTTTACCTTCAAGCATTTCTTTATTAACAATGTAAGCACCTTTAACACTTAAATATGTTTCATAGTCTGGGAACCTTTCTTTTTGTATTCTTGTAACGTATAATACATCAACATCGTTAACTACATCTTTGATTTCTTTTTTTTCGGTTACTTTGATGTTGTTTTCTTTTAAATCATGTATAACATTTTCAGGCATTTTTAGTTCGTCTGGTGAAACTAATGTTATTTCTACGTTGAATAAGCCTAAAGCATAAACTAGGGAGTGTACGGTTCTTCCATATTTTAAGTCACCAATTAATGCAACTTTTAAACCTTCAATTTTTCCAAATTCTTTTTGCATTGTATATAAATCAAGTAGTGTTTGTGTTGGGTGTTGTCCTGCACCGTCACCTGCATTTATAACAGGGATATCAATTACTTCGGATAGGAATCTTGAAACACCTTCTAGGTCATGTCTTATTACTATTGCATCACAGTAACTTTCAAACATTTTAGCAGTATCT
Source organism: uncultured Methanobacteriaceae archaeon (assembly GCA_964431035.1). GTDB lineage: Archaea > Methanobacteriota > Methanobacteria > Methanobacteriales > Methanobacteriaceae > Methanobrevibacter_A. Next base: position 12,523 of record CAYSIF010000031.1, read on the forward strand.
GCAAGACTTTCTCCTTTAGCTACAGAACAAGCATCACTACTTTGGATGCTTATACATTCTCCACTTAAACGTTTCATACTTGTTTCAAATGATAATCTGGTTCTTGTTGAAGGTTCGAAAAACATCATACCTAATATTTTTCCTGATAATTCATCAGATTTTTCTCTTGACTTTGCAATATTTTCTAATTTTGATGCTTCATCTAGTATGTAGAGTATATCTTCTTTTTCGAAGTCTTTTATTGATATAACGTTTTTTAAGTTGAAAATTTTAACCAAATCCCATATTTTTTCTATAATTATATATTTTAAGTTTTTATATTAATTTATTAATTAAAGTTCCAATATCATCTATTACTATTTTTATTTCTGAATCTTTTTCCATTGGTCCAACACCTGGAGGTGTTCCTGTGGAAATAATATCCCCTGGGTATAATGTTATATTTTGGCTTATGTATTCTATTAGTTTGGTTGGTGAGAATATCATATTTTTTGTATTGGAGGCTTGTTTAATTTCATTGTTGATTGTTAGTGTTATGTTTTGGTTTAATGGATCCATTTCTGTTTCTATAACTGGTCCTAATGGTGCGAATGTGTCGCAACTTTTTCCACGTGTCCATTGACCATCAGCATATGTGAAATCTCTTGCTGTTACATCATTCATAATTGTGTATCCGAAGATTTTATCTTCTGCTTCTTCTTTTGAAACTTTACTGGTTTCTTCACCAATAACGATGGCTAGTTCTGCTTCATAATCAACTCTTTTTGAGTTTTCTGGATAAATTATATCTTCACCGTATGGGAGGATGGTACTTGATGGTTTAATGAAGATTATTGGTGCACTTGGTAATTCTAAATTCATTTCTTTGGCATGATCTTTATAGTTTAAGCCTATGCAAATTATTTTTGATGGTGTTAGTGGTGTTAGTATTTTAACATCTTCTAGGGAGTATGATTCTAGGAAGTCTTTTGAAACTTCTTCAGCTGTTTTGTTGAAATAGGATAGGATACTGTTTTTAAGTTCGATTATTTTTTCTCCATCGTAGTATCCGTTTTTTGTTTGGTTATTGTATTGGAATCTTAAAAATTTCATATTATTCTCTCGATTGGCATGACTAGAATATCTTTTGCTCCTGCTAGTCTTAGGTTGTGTGTTAATTCGAATACTTCGTCTTCGTTGAATACTGCTTGTATTGCTACGGTTTCTTCGTCTTTTGATAGTACTTCAGATATTGTTGGTCCTGACATTGCAGGTATTACTTCTTTTACTTGTTCTAAGTCTTTTTTAGTAACGTTCATTAAAACTAGTTTCTTTTGTTTAGCATCTAGTACACCTTTTATACTGGTGTTTATTGCTTCTATTAGTTCTTTTTTGTTTTCTAGGCTTTTTTTGTTTGATATTAGTTTTATTGAACTTTTTAGTATTTCATCTATTATTTTTAGATGGTTCATTTGTAGTGTTGAACCGGTACTTGTTAAGTCACTAATTACATCTGCAATACCGATAAATGGTGCTATTTCTGTTGATCCTGTTAATTTAACTATTTTTAAATTTAAATTTTTTGATTCTAAGTATTTTTTAGTTAAATTTGGGAATTCTGTTGCAATACTCATTCCATTTTTTAAGTCATCTAAACTGTTTATTGTTGAGTCTTCTGGTGAAGCTATTACAAGTCTTGTTTTACCGAATTCTAAATCATTTAATATTTCAACTTCAGCTTCGTTTTCTTTTATTAAGTCTAGTCCGGTTATTCCGATATCTGCAATTCCTTCTGCTACGAATTCTGGTATGTCTGCTGCTCTTGCAAACATTACATCTATGTTTTCATTATATGTTGATGAGAATAATTTTCTGTTTGTTTTGTCTTTTAAACCTAAACCTGCCTGTTCAAGCATATTAACTGCAGGTTCACTTATTCTACCTTTTGATGGTACGGCGATTATAAGTTTCATCTTTTTTTCCTCCCGAAGAAAAATGAAAATAATTTTAAAATAATTTTGTTCTTTTTTATATTCTAATTTTATAATTATATAACTTCTATAAATTATATTATTATGTAAAATTAAAGAACTATATTATATAATAACATTTTTAATAAATTTTTCACAGGTAATTATAATGGAAACAGAAACTATACTTATTAAAGATATTGATATTTTAACACATGATAATGACAAAGTTAAAGAGTTTAATAGCTCTGTTTTAATTGAAAATGATAAAATTGTGGAAATTAATCCTAAAATTGATGCTTCTTGTGATAAAGTCATTGATGGTGAAGGTAAATTTTTAATGCCAGGATTAGTTAATACTCATAATCATATTGCAATGAATCTTTTCAGAGGTTTAGCAGATGATCTTGAATTAGATACATGGTTAAATGATAATATTTGGCCTATGGAAGCTAATTTAAATTCAAACTATTGTTATATTGGTTCTTTATTAGCTATTGTTGAAATGATTAAAACCGGAACCACTTGTTTTAATGATATGTACTTCTATATGAGCAGTGTTGCACAAGCTGTTGAAAAATCAGGTATTAGAGGAGTATTATCCTATGGTATGATAGACTTTGGAGATGAAGAAAAAAGAGAAAATGAATTTAAAGAAAACATAGATTTAATAAAAAATTTCAACAACACTGCAGATGGTAGAATAACCTGTAGATTAGGACCACACTCACCATACACATGCTCAAAAGAACTATTAGAAAGAACAAGAGAAGAAGCAGATAAATACAATGTTGGAATCCACATCCATATGAATGAAACACAAAAAGAAATAAATGATGTTAAAGAAGCAACAGGTATGAGACCATTTGAATACTTAAATGATATGGGATTCTTAGCATCAGATGTAATTGCAGCACACTGTGTATGGTTATCTGATAATGAAATTAAATTAATAAAAGAAAATAATGTTAATGTATCTCATAATCCATGTAGTAATATGAAATTAGCATCAGGAATATCACCTGTGGCAAAACTATTAGATGAAGGTGTTAATGTTGCAATAGGAACAGACGGATCATCTTCTAATAATAATCTTGATTTATTTGAAGAAATGAAATTCACATCATTATTACAAAAAGTAAACACATTAAATCCAAAAGTATTACCATCAGATACAGTATTTAAAATGGGAACAATAAATGGTGCAAAAGCATTAGGCTTAGATAATATTGGAAAAGTAGAAGTTGGAGCAAAAGCAGATTTAATATTATTAGATAAAAAAGCTGTTAATATGACACCAAGCAGTAATTTACCAAGTTCTAATATTGTTTATGCAGGTAATGGAAGTAATGTTTTAACTACAATTTGTAATGGTAAAATTTTAATGGAAGATAAAGAATTAAAAACATTAGATGAAGAAAAAATTAAAGAATATGCTTCAGAAGCAATAGAAGAAATGAAAGCATTAAACAATTAAATAATAATGTATTTTTTTGGGTTTTATATAAAATGAAAATTGCTATATTATCTGTTTCAAATAATGGGAGAGAATTATCCGAAAAAATTCAAAACATTCTTAATGAAGATTCAACAATCATTACAGTTGATTTGTATCATAAAAATGTTAAATCAACAATAGAAAAGATTTTCAATGATTATGATGCTATTATTGGTGTGATGGCTGTTGGAATACTTATAAGATCAATATCAAACAATGTTAAATCAAAAACATCTGATCCTGCAGTTATTGGTATAGATGAGAAAGGTAAATTTGTTATTAGTTTACTTTCAGGACATTTAGGTGGAGCTAACAAACTAACAAGTTATATTGCAAGTAAATTAAACTCCACACCAGTAATTACAACAGCAACAGATGTTAATAATAAAGTAGCAATTGATACATTAGCTAATAAATATTATTGGAATATAGAAAACCCAAAAACCATACTACCATTAAATAAAGCTATACTTGATGGTGAACCTGTAGATTTAATAGTTAATAATAAAGAATTTTCTTACCTTAATGATTTTCTTAAAGATAAAGATGAAATTAATTTAATAAAAGCTAAAAATAATTTTGAAAATATTGAAGCAAAATTTAAGGATTATTCTTTAAAAATTGTACCTAGAAAGATTGTTATGGGTATTGGTGCTAGAAAGGATATTTCTGAGGATAAAGTTTATAATGCAATTAAACAAGCATGTGATAGTTTAAAATTAGATATTAATAGGGTAAATGAAGTTGCAACTATTGATGTTAAGAAAAATGAGCAGGGAATAATTAAAACGGTTGAAAAATTAGATTTGCCTTTAAATATTATTAGTACAGAAACAGTTAAGAGTTTTAAATCAGATGTTTGTTCAAAATCAGATTTTGTTAATAAGGTAATTGGTGTTAGTGGTGTTTGTGAACCTTGTGCGTTAATTTGTGCAGGTGAAGGTTCTGAACTTATTTATAAGAAAACAGCATTTAATGGTGTTACGATAGCATTAGCTGTTTTATAAAAAAAAGAGTAAAAGTAGTTTGTTTAGTAGTCAACAGCTTCAAGTTTACTTAAAATTTCCCAAATTAATGTTCTTGCATGAACAGGTATATTTGGATCGTTACTAATTTCATCTAATCTAGCGATTACTTCACTAACTCTAACACTTGTTTCTCCTTCCCCTTCCATTAGAACATTGTTAGAGATATCTGCAACTTTTCTAATGTTTCTTGGAACTGTAGGGTTTTCCATAATGTGTTTTAGTATTTCTGAAACTTCATTAAATGTTTCTTCAGCATCACTCATAATTTTCTTCCTCCAAATAAAACATTTTTTTTATTAAAAAAAATATTATCTTGTTGTTTTATTACTTTTATTTAATATTTATACTTACTTATAAAAAAAAAATAATTTTTTTTAGGATAAATTTAAGGTATGTGTTATGAATTGTGTTTTTGAGGTTTCTTCAACGAAGTCAGCTAATGATTCTGCTTCTTTTAGTGTTTTACCTGTGCTTATAACACCATGATTTTTTAATATTAGAACATCCTCGTTTTTAAGACCTTCTGCAGCTTTTTCTGCTAATTCATTACTACCTGGTTTTTCATATCCAATTTCTGCAAGGTATGGATTTTTTATTGCTCCAAAACCTTCTAAACGTTTTATTCTATGTTTTGAAAATGCGAAACCTGTTGCATAAGGGGAATGAGTGTGAACTATAGCGTTTATATCTTCTTTAGCCTTGTATATTGCTAAGTGCATAAATACTTCTGATGATGGTTTACCTTCTGATAGGGTGTTACCTTCTAGGTCTACTATTACAATATCTTCTTCTTTAAGGTTGTGTAATGATTTTAATGTTGGTGTTATTGCTATAACATCTTTGCCGTCTTGTTGGAATTTAACACTTACGTTTCCTGCTTTTCCTGTTACTAATTTTCTTTTGAATAAAAAGTTTGAAGTTTCTATTATAGATTTTATTTCATTCATATGGTTTTTATCTCCTAAAAAAAAGTTTAATTTTTTTTTATCTGAATTTTAATTGTTTGTATTCACCGTTATCTAGTATTGGTACTTGTGCTGGTGTTGGTACAATATTATAGATTTTTTGGTATTCTGTTTGTGTTTGGAATGTTCCTGAGTTGATTAAGTGCACTCCTTTATAGTATTTGTATGTGTTAATGTGAACGTGTCCTGTGTGTAGTACATTTGGTATGTCGTCTATTACTAGGTAGTCTTCTTGTTCTGATGCTACTGATGATCTTTCACCATATATTGGTGAGAGGTGTCTTATGTTTAGTAGTTCTTCCATTATTAGGTCGTTTCTTTCGTGTGAGAATCCTTTAACCCCTATTGCTAAATCATCCATTCCTCTTCCATGGTACATTAGTACTTTTGTTCCGTCTAGGTTAACGTATCCTGGGTTACTTATGAATTCTACATTGTTTAGTTGGTGTAGGGATTTTGCATATTTTTCGGGTATTGCTGGTTGTGGTTCTGCTAGTCTTGTTGCGTCGTGGTTTCCTGGGCAGATTATTATTTTCACGTCGCTTCTTATGTCTCCTAGTAGTCTTGCTGCTTCTTCGTATTGTTCTCTTATATCTGGTATTGCTAGTTCTTTGTCTTGGTTTGGATATATTCCTACTCCATCAACAATATCTCCATCTATTGTTAAATATTTGACATTGTTTGCAATTTTTCTTTGTTCTTCGTTTCCGTAGTCTCCGTTTATCCATTTTATGAATTTTACAAATGCATCTTCTAGGAATGTCACACTTCCGATGTGTATGTCTGATGTGAATACTATTCCACAGTCGCTGTTGGGTTGTGACATTCTTGGTATTCCAGGGTATATGATATTGTTTCCTATGGAAAATCTGTCTTTTTTGTCTGCTACAACTCCTACTACTTCGTCTTTTATTAATCTTTGGGATAGGTTGAATGCTTCTTCGTTTTTGTTACTGAATAGTACTGTTATTTGTCCTGTATCGTCTTCGAATTCAACTATATTGTTCCTGTTTTTTGTTGTTTTGATTTCGTTAACCATTACTATTAGGTTTAAATCTGTTTGGTTTTCTCCTATGTCTGCTATTTTTTGGTGTGCTTTCATTTCTGGGTGTTTTTCTATGATTTTGGTGAGTTTGTTGTATCTGCTGTTGAAGTATTCTATTATGTTGTTTACTTCTCCTGATGTGTAGGACATTCCTGTGGTGTCTGTTAGTATTTCGAATTTGTCGAAGTTGACGTTGGTTTTTGTTAGGTTTCTTTTGAATTCTTGGCTTACTTCTGCTTCTTCTTCGATTTCCATTAGGTTTTTGGTACTGTTGTTTTTTATATAGTCTTCTTTTCTTTGTTCTTCTTTGCTTTTTTCTGGTTGTGGTTCTGGTTTAGGGGGTTCTGTTTTCTTTGGTGTAGGTGTAGGTGTTGGTTGTGGTTTTTCTTCTTTTTTAATTGGTGTTGGTTTGGTTTCAGTTTTCTGTGTTGGTGTGGGTGTTGGTTTTTTTATTGTTTCAGGTTCTGGTTTTGTTTTTTCTTGTGGTTTGGTTTCTGTGGTAGGTGCTGTTGGGTTTAAGTATTTGTCAACTATATCTCCGCTTACTGAAATTAAATCTTCTTTTTTATGTTTGTTACTTTTTAGTTTAACGATTAGACTAGAGCTAAAGCTAACTGGGTCTTCGGTGTTTAATATTTTTTCGTATGCTTCTGGAGATAGGTTTATTCCTTTTTTTGCGAATTTGTATATTATATTTTTAGTCATGAAAATCTGTAAAAAAATAAGTGTTCCTAATTATTCGTATTATGTATTGTTATTTTATTTATTATTCATTAGTTAAAATCACTGCTAGAAAGTTTAGGATTTTTTTTCTTCTTTTCTTATTTTGCTATTTGTT
>CAYSIF010000032.1:0-19543 GCA_964431035.1 uncultured Methanobacteriaceae archaeon
GGAGGAAAAAATATATAAAAACACAACAAAAAAATTAAATTGACGGCATTGAAAATTTTTGTTTATATTTTTAGTCGAATATTATGTATTGGTTTATGATGTCTATTATGTCTCCGTATTCTAGTGTGTCTGGTATTTCTTCGAATACTGGTGGTGAGTGTGGTCCTGCCATTGGCATCATTATTCCATAGTAGTATTTTAGGTCTCCTTCTATTTCTTGGAATTTGACTCCGTATATTTCTAGGTGGTTTATATCTGATTCGTAGGGTACTTTTATTGTTTTGATTAGTCCTCCTTTTGCTAGGTGGAGTTCGCATAGGTCGTATCCTTCTTCTTTGTTGTTTTCATCGTAGGGTCCTTCATAGTCTGTTATTAGTATGTTCATGAAGACTCCGTTGTCTTTTATTGCTTCTTTTACTTTGTTTATGAATGTTTCATCTAGTTTTACATGGTATATTGAGTCTTCTTCTCTGAGTTTAGTATCTATTGTTGTTGTTAGTAGGTTGTCTTGTGTGCATACGTCGAAGTTTGTGCTGAGTGTGTTGCTTATGCTTGCAACTTTTTTTATTGTTTCGTCGAGATTTACTTCTACCATTATATTTTTTCACCCCTTATTTTTTTTAATTTTTACGATTTTTATTTGTTGGATGTATATTCTTTTATATTATTTTTTAATAATAGATAATATCTTTGATTATTTTAAAATTATGATTAATTAAATTAATGTTTGATTAAGTGGTTTATATTTTAATTAGATCGTTATGTATTATTTTGGTTTCATAATTTAACCAAATTTATAGACACAATCATGACCAGGAGTTTTATAACAAAAATTACAAGAAATACATTTAGATTTATCTAACTTACCATTCTGCCATCTTCGCAACAAATGAGGCTCATATAAAAATGGTCTTGATAAACCAAGATACTCAATACTTGTTTCATTTAAAACATTCTCCATATTCCCAATACTTCTATGCCCACCAGTAAGAATTACAGGAACATCAACCTTTTCTGTTAACATAACCGCAGCATCTTTAAAGTATGCCTCATTAGATGCATCCTGAATAATAGGCCTAGATGGAGAATTCCCACTAACCTCAATTAAATCAATACCATGACCTATTAAATCCTCACAAACACTTACAAAATCTTTTTCTGATAATCCCCCTTCAATATAATCTGAAGAATTAATCTTAATACTAACAATAAAATCATCACTTACAACAGAATTAACCTTATCTAAAATATCAACCAAAATTTTTGAAGAACTATAATCATCAGATCTATTATTATATAATGGACTTATAAACTTGCTTAAAAATAAGTAATGTGCTGCATGAATTTGAACACCATCATAACCTGCTTTTTCTGCACGTAATGCTGCATCCTTAAATAAATTAGTTAAATTATCAATTTCATCTACAGGAATATTTGTCACTGTTTCTAAACCATGAGTATGTAAATCAACAATACCAATCTGTAAAAATATTAAACTTCCTTCCCCATGAACCACTTCAGTTAATTCCTGATGCCCTTTTATAAATGAATCATTATGAAACTGTAGCATACCATCAATCATCTCATCTTCAGGATGTACTGTTGCTACTCCAGTTATTATTCCAGCAATCTGACCTTTAGCATATTCATTATATACATTTATTATTTCATCATTAACTTCTCCACTACTACCTGCAAGGTTCAAATATGTTGCTGAACGAAAAATACGATTTTTAAGTTCCTTATCTTTAATAATTGTCTTATCAAATATTGATTTCATATAAAATTACAACCCTAATAAAAAAAAATTTTTATTCCAATATAGATTATTATTGATTTATTTAACAATATATAAAAAATTTAATATTTAAAACAAGTAGGTTCATGATTATCTATAATACCAATAGACTCTAAGTAAGAATAAATTATAACAGGACCTACAAATTTCATTCCCCTTTTTCTTAAATCCTTAGATATTTCATCTGAAAGAGGAGATTTTGTTTGATAATTCTCTTCAGTATCTTTTAAAGTTTCACCATTTGTAAAACTCCAAATATACTTATCAAATGAACCATATTCTTTTTGTATTTCTTTAAAAATTTTACTATTATTTATTGTGGCTTCTATTTTACCTTTATGTCTAATAATACCTTCATTTTCTAGAAGTTCATCTATTTTTAAATTATCATATTCTATTATTTTATCTATATTGAAATTATCAAATGCCTTACGGAAGTTTTCTCTTTTCTTTAATATGGTAATCCAAGATAATCCTGCTTGAAATGATTCTAAAACTAACATTTCAAAAAGTTTTTCATCATCATGAACTGGCTTACACCATTCATTATCATGATATTCTAAGTAGATATCTTCACTACCTTCTACCCAACTGCAACGTTTCTGATTTTTCATAATTTTACCTTAATAAAAATATTACTATGAAAATAAAAAATATAAAACCATAAATTCCCACTAAAAACAGTACGATTTGATAGGTTTTATTTACTTTTATTTTTTCTATTATTGATTTTGCATTTTTTGTTCTTATTTTTTCTGCTGCTTTTGAATATGGTGCATATTTCAGTATCTCTTCATCTGAAAGTAATCCTAATTTAGGTTCCCTACTAAGTGGTAATGTTAAAAATTTATTATTTTCTTGAACTAGTCTTCTTATTTCCTGTTCTTTTAATTCTTCATCTATTCCAATATTTTTTAGGGACATGTTTGGATATTTTGTTCCACATGCTTTACAGGTTACTACCCCATTTATTTCTACAAGATTTCTGCTTCCACAATTTTCACATATTATATCTGGCATCCTATAATTAAACCCCTTATAACATCATAAGTCTTACAATAAGATACAATACTAGAACAATGATTACTGGCACCATGAACATCAAAATTATTTGGTATATATCATTGTATTGTATTTTTTCCATTATTGATTCTGCATTTTTGAATTTTATATTTTTTGCTGCTTCTGAGTTTGGTGCATATTTTATTATTTCTTCATCTGATAATAATCCTAGTCGTGGTTCTGTTTCTGAATTTGGTGTTGTTGTTTTCCTGTTTGCTTCTATTAATCTTTCTATTTCTGCTTTTCTTGCTTCTTGTTCTATTTCTGTGTATTGTGGAGTGTTATCTGAGTATACTGTTCCACATGATTTACATACTAGCATTCCTTCTTCTTCTACAAGGTGTGTGCTTCCACAATTTTCACATACTCTTTTTGGCATTTTTTATCACATTAATAAAAATTATTTTTAATGTTTTAGTTCGGTGTTTCTCATTTCTATTTCATCACGTATTACAGATATTAATTCTTTTGATTTTTCTGTTGGTTGATCGTTTATTTTGATTTTTAATTCTTTCATATTTTCTGTTATCATTTCATCAATATCTTGTACTGTGATACTGGTTGTTGGATCTGAATAAGTTATTAATTCTTTTAAGTCTTTTAAGTCTTCTTCTAAGTCAGGATTATTGTTTTTTGTTATTAAGTTATCTGTGTCGTTTTTAAGATTTTGGAAGAATGTTGTGTATCCTGAGTATCTTTTTTCAACTTTTTCTATGTGGTGTTTGCTTGGTAATAATAGTATTACTATGATTAAGTGTATTGCAATAAGGATTACTTGTATTATTAATGCTATTTTTATTGGTATGAAGTTTAAATAGACGAATATTATGCTTAATGCTAATTGTATATAGTATAATAGGTTTGTTGCTATTATTATTGGATATTGGTTAAATGAGTTTTCGTGATTGTTATTTAATGATATGTAGATGTTTATTAATAGTGCTACTAAGCTGAAAATGAATGTTAATGCGAAATTAAATGTTTCTTGGAAGTTTAAAAGTACTACTAATGCATATACAAAAAATATTATTGCATTTACTATTACATTTACTTTATCAAACATGATATTTTCCCCCTTTAATTAATAAGATTTTTTTTATTTGTTTAATGGTTCTCCACAGTTTTCGCAGAATTTGAATTCTTCTTTTACTTTAACTCCACATTTTGGACATTTAAGTTCTTTTACGATTTTTACTCCACACTGGTTGCAGAATTTTGCATCAGGATTTATTTTTGCTCCACAGTTTGTGCAGAAGTTTGTAGTTTGACTTGTTGTTGGTTCTAGTTCTGGTTTTGGTGTTTCTTCTGTATTTGTGTCTTCTGTGTTTTCTTTTGTTGTGTTGTTTTTTAGTGTTGGGTTGTTATTGTTAAGTGCTTGTGTTTGTTGTGAGAATGGTGATTTCATTCCTCCCATTACTCCATCTTTTAGCATTTCTCCAAATGCCATTGCTATTGGTACTTGTGTTATCATTCCACCAACACTGTCTTGTTGGCCAGGGTTTTCTGCATATTTTTTAGCAATTTCTGCCATTTGTTCATCTGCCCAGTTGAAGTTAAGTGTACCGTATTCCATTTGTTTGTTTAGTACGTCTTTTAGTTTTTGTGTGTCTTCCTCTGGTGCGAATAATGTTCCAACGTAGAAGTCTATTAATTCTATACCATAGTCTTGTAGTTCTACATTTAGTTTTTCGTGTATTGCTTGTGATATTTCGTCTAAGTGTGTTGTTGCATTGAAGTAGCTTATTTCACTCATTAGTGTTGCTAGTGAGTCTTTTGCACGTGTGACTATTTTTTGTTTGAAATAGTTCATTAGTTGTTCTGTGTTAACGATGTTTTGTGTTCCTACTACTTTAGTTAAGAATTTACGTGAGTCATCTATTTTGAATTCTAGTGCTCCTGATGCTCCTATACTTAACATTATTCCGAATTGTGGGTCTATTATTTGGAATCTACTACTAGTTCCCCATTCCATATTTAGACTTGTTGCCTTATTTATGAAGTATACTTCACAATGAAATGGACTTACTCCTTCTGTTGGAATATTGATAATATTTCGAAGTAGTGGTATGTTTTCACTGTATAGTGTGTATTTTCCAGGTCCGAACAAATCTAATGCTTCTCCATCTTTATAAAATATAGCTTCTTGTGATTGATGGACTATTAGTTGACTGTGTGTGTTAAAGTCTTCTGCAGGGTGTTTATATACTAGAGTATCATCCCCACCTTCATATTTCAGTACTTTTAAAAGTTCTACCATTGTATTAAACCTTCCTTAAAAAATTTTATTCATATAAATTTATATTTTAACCGATTAAATATAAATAGTTTATAATTAGATAAAATATTAATAAAAAAGAATAATAAGCCATTGAGGATTTATTGCATATTGTTCATAAAATTAAATAAAAAATTAGTATGATATAGTTTATTGTTCAAATTTTAGTTTATTTTTAATGAAAATAAGAATTAATAAGTAATATTATGGATTAGGATATTTATGAAAAATAAAGTTGCAGGAATCGTATTTGTTTTTGGAAGTTTATATTATATTATTGCAGAGTTGATAAGTGCTGTTTTTTTTAAAGATAGTTTAATTAATACTTATCTTTTTCATACAATATCTGAACTTGGGATTCCTGGTGTGAATTCTCCTTTGTTTTGGTTGATGAATTCTGGTTTTATTATTATTGGTTTAACTTTACTTTTTAGTAATTATTTTAAGTTTAAGGATTATATTATTAAAAGTAAGCACGTTTTTTATATTTTAACTGTTATTACTTCTTTAGGTGTTGTTATTGTTGCTTTGATTCATGGTGGTAATCCGTTAACTGCTAGTTATCATAGTTTAGGTGCTGTTATGGCAATATTTGGTGGTAATATTTTATTAGTTCTTATTTCTAAGTCAATGAGCGAATTTAAAGTTTATCAGAAACTTACTTTTGTTTTAGGTTTTGTTGGTTTGGTTAGTTTTTGGGTGATGTTTTTTAATATGGAATCTGTTTTTATGCCTATTTTTGAGAGATTGTCTGTTTATACTTTGATTGTTTGGAGTTTTTTAACTGGTATTTATTTGATTAATAAGTAAATTTTTATTCTTTTTTTACTTTTCTCATTATTTTTGCTGGTATTCCTGCAACTATTGTGTCTTTTGGTACGTCTTTTGTTACAACTGCTCCTGCTGCTATTATTGCTCCATCTTCTATTGTTACTCCTGGTAGGACTGTTACATTTGATCCTAGCCATGCATTTTTTCCTATGTGTATTGGTTTTGGTATTAGGTTTGCTCTGTTTTCTGGGTTTTCTTCATGGTTAAGTGTTAGGAGTGTTGCATTATGGCCTATTAGTACATTGTCTTCTATGTATATTCCTCCTTGGTCTTGCATTTTGCATCCTGAGTTTATGAATACGTTTTCTTTTATGTGTATGTTTTTTCCACAGTCTGTGTTGAATGGTGGTATTATTCTTAGTGTTTTGTTAGTTTCTGTGCTGGTTAGTTCTGCGAATAGTTCTTGGATTTCTTCTATTGTATGGTATTCGTTATTTATTTTTGATGTTATTTTTAGTGCTTGTTCTAGTAGGTAGTCGCAGTATTCTTGTTGTTTTGTTCCATTTATTACTTTTTTTCCTGAGTTCATGTGTTTTAGAAATTCTTTTAGTTCCATATTTTATCCTCCTATTTAATTTAGAATTGGTGGTGGAATTTGTTTATATTTTTCTTTTGTCCTGTAAATAGTATTATGTCATCTGCTTCTAGTTGGAAGTCATAGGTTAAATCTGTTATTGTTTGGCTTCCTCTTATTACTGAGGTTATTGTTAGTTTGAATTCGTTGAAGTTGAAATCTGATAGTTTTCCTTGTTCGTAGACATTGATAAAGTCCACTATTATGTCTGTTTTGTTGTCGTTTAGTGATGCTGTTAGTTCTTCTGGTGATACGCTTCTGAATGCGTCGTAGTTTCCTGATCTTAGGTTGTTTATTGTGTCTGTTATTTCTTCTTCATCTTTGTTATAGTAGTCCATTATTCTTGTGAACATTATTATACTTGTTTCGAATTCTTCTGGTATTACTTCGTCTGCTCCTGCGTCGTATACTTCGTCTATGTTTTTTAGGTATCTTGTTCTTACTATTATGTGTATGTCTGGGTTTAATCTTTTTGCTGCGTCTACTGTTTTTAGTGTTCCGTCATAGGTTGATGCTGATATTACTATACATTGTGCTGATGTTATTTTTAGTTGTTTTAGTACTGATTCGTTTGATGCGTTTCCGTAGATTATTGGTAGTCCTAGTTCTTGGTGTTTTTCAACTACTATTGGGTTGGAGTCTACGATTATGTATGGTATGTTGTATACTTTACATGCTTTTGCCATGTTTTTTCCGTTTACTCCCATACCTACTAGGATTACATGGTCTTCTAGTGGTTTTTCTTCGTGTTTTTCTAGTACTGTTTTTAGTTCTTCGTCTGTTTGGAAGTATGGTATTTTTTGTATTTTTTGTGTTAGTGTTGGTGTTATTTTTTCTAAGAATGGTGTTGATGACATTGTTAGTATGCTTACTGCTAGGAATATGTTGAATGTGTTGCTTGTCATTAGTCCGTAGCTTATTCCTTCGTTTGCTAGTACGAATGAGAATTCTCCTATTTGGCTTAGTAGTATTGATATGCTTACTATTGTTTTTGTTGGTAGTTTTAGGAATAGTCCTGTTATGAATGTTGCTGTGAAGTTTAATATGAGTACTAGTATTGTTAGTAGCATTATTATTGGTAGGTGCATTATAAAGAAGCTTACATCTATCATTAGTCCTATTGATATGAAGAAGATGCTTAGGAATACGTCTTGGAATGGTTGCATGTATCCTAGTGTTTGGTGGCTGTATTCTGTGTTGGATATCATTAGTCCTGCTATGAATGCTCCTAGTTCTGGTGATATTCCTAGGAGGCTTGTTGCGAATGTTGTTCCCATACAGATGAATAGTGTTAGTAGTGTGAATAGGTCTCTGTTTTTTGTTTTTGCTGCATCTCTTAGTGCTAGTGGTATGAACCATTTGGCTAGTGCAAATAGTATTATTGCTAGTCCTACAGCTTTTATTGTTAGTTCTGGTAGTGTGTTTATGTTTATTGTTTGTCCTGCAAGTAGTGGTGTTATTAGTATTACTGCTATTACTGCAATGTCTTGGAAGATTAGTATTCCTAGTGTTACTCTTCCTTGTAGACTGTGGTTTAGTCTTTTTTGTTGCATTACTTTCATTACTATTGCTGTACTGCTGAATGATACTAAAAATCCTATGAATATTGCTTGGTTTATTGGTAAGCCTATGAGTAATGTTAAAATTAGTGTTGCTATTATTGTTGTTGTTAGTACTTGGAGTATTCCTCCAATTACTGCATAGTGTTTTATTGCTGAGAATTTTTCTATTGAGAATTCTAATCCTACAATGAATAATAGGAATATTACTCCGAATTCTGATATTCCTGTTATTAGGTTTGTTGATTTTATAAAGTAACTTAGGGCTATTCCTGTAACGAATAGGCCTATCATTGATGGTAGTTTGAGTTTGTTAAATATTAATAATATTATTACTGCTGTAATTAATATTATTGACATATTTTGAAGTAGTAAAATATCCATTTTTTCTTTTTATTGTCTTTTTTTGTTTTAAAAATTAGTTTTATCTTTTTTTAGGATTATATCCATTATTTTTTTTAAATAATACATATAATGCTAGTATTTATAAAAAAATAGTCTGTTTTTTATGGAAAAAATTATTTAAAAAGAGTTTTTTCTAGTTTTTCATAAGAAAAAATATAAGGGTAAAATGAGTTACCCTTTGTATCCTTTCTTACTTTTAAAAAAATTTTTTGTATAAAAGATATTTTGTTGTATAGAATTTTAATATTGATTTTCAATTTTTTTGAAAATAATATTAAAATATTACTTATTTTCACAATTAAATTAACTAATTGCATTTTATATTCTATTAATAACCTTATATAAATATTATGGTATAGTATTTAAATAGAAATAAAGAATTACAAAAATTAGTTTTCAATATGTGTTAAAATCATTAAGATTATCCAATATATTACATAAAATAATTTTCCATATATTGATTGCATTATTGATGTTAATAAAAATATGCTTATTATTACAAATACGAATGTTTTCATCCATTTTTTGTAGTATATGAATCCTAAACCTGGTATTAGTGCTGATAGGAGTATTGGTAGTGCGTGGAAATCTGTTTGAAATATTTCTATAAAGATATTGCTTAATCGGTTTTTTGCTTTGTTTTTTTGGATTTGTCCTTGGTTTATGTTTTTTACATTTTTTGATGTTTTTCTTGTGTTTCTTCTGTCGAAGTCTCTGTATGTGTCTTGTTTTTGTTTTCTTTCTTCGATTATTTTGTTGCGTTTTTCTATTTCTTTTTGTCTTTGTTTTTGTTCTACTTGTGTTTTTAGGGATTCTCCGCAATTTAAGCAGAATCTATCATTATCTCTGTTATTTTCTCCACATTTTGGACATTTTATCATTATTTTTGTTTCCTAATTTTTATTTTTTCTATAAATATTTAGGTTAACCTAATATATAAATTTTTTAAAAAAAAATTACTTATTAAACAAAGCAATCTTTTCATACTCAACTAAAAGATCATCTCTTTTATTAATATTTTCAATACTTAAATCCTTATTTTCTAAGGCAAAATTAATATTTGTATCCAAATACCCATTATTTTCTATTAATTCCAGTAAACGTCTACCATAAGTATTTTTAGGATTGTTAATTCTATCTTCCATTACTTTAATAATATTTTCTTTATTAAGATTTAATTTAGAGTTAATTTCTTTAATATTTTCTAGTATTTCATTAGCCCAAGTATTTAATTTTATTTCAACACCATCTTTAATGAGCAGTGAGTCTAAGTATCCTTCTTCTGCAGCAGTGATAACATTTTTATCTCCTTCTTCCTGCCATTTTGGATAGTTTGTTTCGTCTTTAATTAATAAATATATCATGAATAAGTGTACAAATTCCATGTCTTCTTTGCTTATTCCTGTTTTTTCAAATGGGTTGATGTCGATTGTGCGGATTTCTACATATTGTATTCCATCATTTTTTAATGATTCTAAAAGATTATTATTGTCTTTTGGTTTTAATCGTATTGGTGTGTATAATTCTTTAGCTTGTGTGAGTTTTCCTTCTTTTATGAATGTTTTAACATCTGTTATGAAGTTTTCTACAGTGTCATATCTTGGATATAATGGCATTAGGTTTTTGTATCCTGTTGATCCATTTCTTATTGAAGGTCCTTGGTTGCTGTAGTATCCTCCATTTTTATCTTGTTTGTTGAGTTGTTTTAAACATTCTTGTGTGAATGTTTTGTGTGCTGCAATGGTGCTTCCTGTTAAATAGATTATTAACCACCCATATCTTAGATAGTTTCTTGTGACTTTTAGGTAGATGTTGTTTTTGAATTCTCTGTATGTTTCTGTGGTTTTTAGTTTTTCGTATAGTGTTTTTATTGTGTTTTCTCCAAATGAAAAGTTATAGTGTATTCCTGATATCATTTGTTTTTGTGTTCCGTATTTTTTCACTAGTCCTTCACGGTATTTTCTTGCTTCTTTTGAGTTTTCATCTTCACGGTATTCTGCTATTGGTATTTTTTCAAATGGTGGTAGTATGCAGGGTAATGATTGGTTCCAGAAGTATTCATTTTCTGGTATGTTAGTGTTCACTATATCTGTTAATGTGTTTAGTAGGTTGTGTGTTTTTTCTATTGAGTCTAGGCATGGTGTGACTATTTCTATTTGGCTTTCTGAGAAGTCTGTTGTTATTACGGGATTTTTTAGTTTATCACCGAATATTTCTGGGTGTGGTGTTAATGCTAGTTCTCCGTTTGAGTGTATTCTTAATCCTTCTCTTTCTATTCCGAATAGTCCTTCTAGTATTTGCTCGGAGTTTATTGATTTTTTTATGTTTTCTATAGTGAACTTATTTTTCATAACAATTGTTATTTTATATTTTGGTATATATAAAAATTATGTAAAAAATTAGAAAAAAATAGGAGAAGATGATAAAAAAAATAATATCATCAAAAAAATTATAAAACAATCACAGTATTTTCAACAATTTTACTTTCGTATTCATTAAAACATTCAAAACTTGTAACAATACTATACCTACCTGGTGCAAGATTAATAGGTAAATTAAATGCTCCAATATAATCAGTAACTAAGTCATAAGTTTTAGATTGATTATGAGCATTTGAAAGAGTTAACTTCAAATGAGCACCAGCAATAGGACTATTTAAACCAGATTCTAACACACCAGTAAATTGTCCATGAGTTGAATAATTAATTATCTTATCTTCAGTTTTTAATTGTGTTTTAGATTCATCCGCTTTAATTACAAGTTTTGTGAAACTTTCACCAACAAAACCTTGATCATTAATACTTGCATCAATAGTATATTCACCAGGTGCAAGATTAATTGGCAGGTTATATCTTCCAAGATAATCAGTAGTTAAATAATATATTTTACTTGCCCCACTTGATAATCTAGTAATATTTAATGCAATATGATAACCAATAAGATTGTTTCCAGCCTTATCTGTTAAAACACTACTATAATTATTCTCATTACCATAAGTCTGTTCTAATTCTTCCTCTTCATTAATGATTGTATTAGTACTTACATTAGCAATTACAAGACTTACACTATTTGATGATGATTTATAATTTTCATTTCCATTATAAATTGCTTGAATAGAATAAGTTCCACTAAGTAAACTTAAATCTAAACTGTATTCCCCATTAGTGTTTGTTTTAGTATTATAATTTTTATTAAATACTGAAATTACAATATTATCACTTAATGGATTATTATTTTCATCCAGAAGTGTTCCATATACTCTTACTATATCATTAATTAATTGATAATTTATTGTTAAGCTTGTAGATAAGTTAATAACTGTATCATTTGTAATATTAGTAACATTAGTATTATTTGTATCATTAATAACTGGTTCAACTTCAGGTTCAGGTGTTGACAATGTAAAAGTTTTACTTTTAGAATCAGTTGATGTTACTGCATCCACAGTATATTTTCCATCAGATAATCTAATTGATTTCTTTAATGCACCATTAGATGAAATTGAAACATCACTTGTTAAAACTGTTTCTCCCTTCTGATTTTTAATAGTTAATGTAACAGTACCTGTAGTTACATTAGTTGTTCCTTTAATAGTAACCTTACCGGCAGAAGAACTTGAAGTAGATAAACTTAATATAGATATTGGTCTTAAAGATTCTAAAACTAATTTCTTACTAACATCAGCATTAGTATTTTTACTATCAGTTAAAACAGTAACATTATAATCAACTACACCATAATCAGTTAGTTTATATTTATAAGTTAATGTTTTTGTCTCACCAGATGCAATATCTCCAATATCATAACTGTAATCCTCTACTGCTTCCAATATTTCAGGTTTAACAATATCTAATTTAACATTTTCTGCAAGATACTCACCATTATTTTTCAAAGTTACAGTATAGGTTACTATATCTCCAGGATTTATTTCATCAAGATCCTTTTCTAAACTTAACTCTAAATCAGTTACACTATGCACAGTCACTACTTCTGTAGCCACATTATCTTCACCATTTAAATCAAAGTAAGATGTTGGACTACTAGCCGCAAAATGATTTAAAGTTATTTCTCCAAGATCCAAAGGTTTTATTACGAAGGTTATATTCGTATCTTCTCCAACATATAAACCATAATATATTTCATTTGAATCTCCATTTTCATCCACTTCTATTAATGGTTCATCATGTACTGTAAACCAAAGTATTACTCTAGATCTTGGTGCAGCACGACCTGACCTACCAAGATCACTATTATAACTCAAAACTTCATATTTATCAGGATCATTAGAAACAGTATTTGTCCCAAATTGTGTAGGTGATGAAGGTCCTCTATTTAATATATTAACATTATAGGTATATTCTTCACCAATATATGCAACTGTTGAGTTTGTTATTATAGTATATACTAAGTCCATTCCTTTAACTACACTTAAATGAAATGTTACATTATTATTATCAGTATTTGGATCATTTTGATTTGATTCTGCAAATATATTAACTGGTGCATCCCAACCTATAGGCACATCTTTTACATTTGGTGTTGCCATTAATGTTAAATAAAGGATTGATTTTTCTCCGGATTCTAATGATTGAATACTCCATACATTAGTGTTTTCACTATAAACTCCTTTAGTAGTGTTGTGTGAAAGATAAATTAATGATTTTGGTATTGATGTATCTATGTGGATATTTGTTGCAGCATTTGGCCCATTATTTTTTACTGTAATGTTTAGTGTTGCATTTTCTGTTTGTATTAAACGTGAATTGTATCCTGTGGATTCTTCTATTGTAACTTCTAAGTCTGCATCATCAGTAGGTTCTGCAGATACTACATTTATTGTTAAAAATATTAATAAAAATATAAAAATAGCTAGTAATTTTTTATATTTAATTTTTAGTACCCTCCTATTTTATATAGTGATTTTTTTCTCCTATTTTTTTAAATTAATAGAAAAAATAAATTTTTCTAAATTTAAATATGAAACCATATAAAATAATTTGAATACTTAAAAAAAACTTAAAAAATATATAAAATAATATCCTTTTCATCCCATACAAAAAAGTAATAATTTTATATTAAAACAATGAATATATTTAGAAATGATATTATATAAAAATTTTTTAAAAATAGAAAAATGGTGAATATTAATTTACCATATTAATATTCTGTTTATCATTTAATGGATAATTAATTAAATCTTTTGAATCTAAATCTTCTTTATTCATATCAACACCATTGATTTGACTATTATCATATGTTCTATAATAATAAATTCCTTTTTCAGTGTTCATACAAGAAGAATAAATAGTAATTTCATATGAGTCTTTTCCTACAAGTGTGCATCCTCTTTGTTGTTCAACTGAGGATAAAATATGGAAAAATTGACTAACTGATTCTAATTCATCTTCAGATGATTTTGAATTTAATTTAGTGAAAGCTACTTTTACAAATCGTGACATTGAAGATAAATCTCCAGGTAAACCTAAACCACCCATACCTCTACTATAAACATCTAAATCAACATCTCCAAAATTATTATCTGGTGTGCCATTAGATAATACACGATAATTATTCAAATTAAAAGATTGAATATCAAATGATGGATTATTAGTCATAACTCCAACAGGATTATCATAAACTTTCAAACCATCTTTTAAGGATTCAACAACAATACAAGAGTCTTTATCACCAATCATCCAATGTAAAGGAGAGTTTGGTAATTCTTTACTAAAATCAATATCAACAATATTAAGATTTTCTAATAAATCTTTAACTTCACCTACATTTGCACATGATCCTAAAATATATGGCACTACTTCAAAAGGTGCTAAATTAACTTTACCATCCGATACTTCTTTATAATCAGCATATCCATCAAAATTTAAACCTGCAATTGCTAAACCTTTTTCATTACATGCATCATAATATAATGGATATTCTTCAACACCTGCAGTAATACCTACAAATGCATAATGACTCTCTAAATCATCAACTTCTTTAAATTTTAATGGATAATTACGTGGAGTAATTGTTACTTTTTCATTATAACTAATTTCATAATCGAAATTACGACCAAAATAATAATATTTACTTAAATAATCACTTGCAGTACACATAAAAAAAAATCATCTTCTATATTGGACCATTTGCAGACCAACGTTCAGAGTAATAACCTCTACCATATTGACTATCTTCTCTAGCAGAATAACCATGAGTTTCATAAATTGGATTACCATCCTCATCATATTCACCAGTTTCAACAGTCTCAGACCATTCCACCTCATCATTTGAAGAAGATGTGGAACTTGATTCAACATTAGAACTTGTAGCATTAACAGGAGCATCAGACCCCTGAGTTAAAATTATAGACTCCAAATAAGCCTCAGTATTATGCTCACTATTACCACCACTTATTTGAATCCAATAATACTTACCATTAATATACTTCGTAACCGCCACAGCATTAACTGCACCAGTTAAGGAAGTTCCCAAATTACCCACATCACCAACATTATACGTATCTTCAACAACCATAATCGTTAGTGTGAAACTATCACCATTACCATTTACATCATAATATTCAATATAACCAGAATCAGTAGTAGTATTTGAACTTAAACTATAATCATAACCAGTCATATTTAATTGTAAATCACCAGAAGTAAGAATCTTCTCACCAGAACTACCCGGTAAAAATGCGAAAAAAGATAAAGCAAAAACAAGCACAATTACAATAAAGACTAAAATTATAATAATGCTTTTTTTAGAGCCATTTTCTTTTGGCAATTGATGTATTTTAACTTGTGGAGAATCGTTTATTTCTGTTCCACATTTTCCACAGAATTTAGTATTTTCTTTTATTTCTTCTCCACATTTTGGGCAAAATTTAGACATACTAATAGGTTTAGTTAAAATAATATAAAAAATTAATTAAAATATCACAGTTAGTTGCAATTTAATTTTAATTTTATATTAATTTTTTAAAATTTTTTCATTATCGTTATATAATAGTACTTAATAAATATATATTTGGTACATACTTTATTAATAAAAAACATATAATTATTATATTAAATGGGTTATTAATGGAATAAGCACACCGTATCAAAAAAAACCATACGTAAAAGGAGTGAAAATCCGAATAGAATACTTTAATTAGAAATCTGCTTATTTTTCAATATTATTTATTATAAAATTATAAGCTTCTTTTCCTTTATCTGTAAGTTTGTATAATCTGCCTCTTTTTTCTTCTTCATTTACACAAATTACTATATTTTCTTCTTTTAAATCTTTTAATACTCTAGATACATGATTTGTTCTTATATTTAATTCCTTTGCTAGGTCACTTGGTTTTTTAAAACTGTCATTTGATAAAATTCTTACTATTTCCTTTCTTTGTTTTGACCTATCAATATATGAGGCAGTTTTTATATTTTCGTAATCACTTGACATATTATTTAATATATTTATAATTTTATTTTAATACATTTATATTACCAGTTATATATCATTTAAATAATTAATATAAATTTTTTTTAAAATTCTTCTATTAAACCTCCTTCCTCTAATGTTTCTAATCTTTTTATTAATATTTCTTTAAAATTATCTAAAAAAGTATAATATTCAGTAATTAAGATATCTTCATTATTTAATGTGAAATATCCATTATTATCATATTTTAAAATATTTAAATCAGTTAATATTAATGGAAGGTATTCATTTGATCTAATGTTATTTTTTTTAAATATTTTATTAATATCATCAATTGTTAATTTTATATCTTTTTTATTGTAAAAATAGTTTAATAAGAGCAGTATGTTTTTTATTTCAAAAATATCGTTAATACTTTTTCCCCCTTTTTAATATATAATTGTAATTTAGAATAATAAAATATTTAAATGTTATTATAGAATTTTATTTAATAAAAAAAATAAGTAAGAATTAATAATTTTTTATATTAATTCTGAAGGGTTGTTAAAATAGTGGGAAATACTATCATTGAATAGTTTGAAGTGATATCCATAAACAAAAATGTGGTTTGCTGTAAGTGATATTGGTATTTCATTATCTTCGTATTTTCCCCATGTGATTAGTGGTTGTATTTGGTGGGGTTCTGCTATCATATTTGTTAATGATGTGAATTTTATCCATGGTATGCATGAGAAGTTAGCAATTGGTGCTGTATCTCTTTCCATTGTATCTATTTTAAATTCGTATTCTTGGATATTGTTTTTCATTGTGTTTAGGTGTTCGTGCCATTTTTCAGGGTTTTTGTATTCTGTTATTGGTTGGACTTTTATTTCTCTTATTGAGTTGTCTTCTTGTAGTATTGGTGTTATTGCATCTATTTTTTCAAATTCGAATACTTCGTTATTTATTATTCGCCATTTTAATTCTGGTACTTTGTTTAGTCCTTCTAGTAGTATTGCTAGTGATATGTTAAAGAATGATAGGTTTTCTTTTTTGCAGTATTCGTATGTTTTTTTAGTGTTTGCATTAAATGTTATTGAGTGTCTTGTTGTTGTGAAGTTAAAAAATGGTGATTCTTTTAGGTTGAAATCTATTTTTGTTTTCTTATACATATTAACTCCTCATTCGTATTGGAAGCATTTGCTTGTTTTTTTACTGTAGCAGTTTTTACAGTCTCTGCATCTTGAGACTCCTTCTCCATTCTTTTTCCATTCTTCTAGGAAGTTTGGTTGTGCTACGAATGGTTTGCTCATTGAGAATAATTCTATTTTTGAGTTGTTTAGTATGTCGTTCATTGTTTTCATGTCTCTTAGTGTTCCGCCTAGTATTACTGGTGTGTTTATTTCGTTTTGTAGTTTGTCTGTGTATTTTAAGAATGGGTGTTTGTCTCCGTGTTCGTAGACGTTTGATATTGTTCGTGAGGTTATTTGGATGCTGTCTGCTCCGTATTTGTCTAGTAGTTTGCACATTTCTATGCTTTCTTTTTCTGTGATTCCTCCTTTTCTTAAATCTGTTGGGTTTATTTTGCAGTTTATGTGGAGGTCGAAGTTGTTTTTTATTACTTTTATGATTTCTAGGACTATTCTCATTCTGTTTAGTGTGTTTCCTCCGTATTCGTCTTCTCTTTGGTTGAAGTATGGGTTTGTGAATCTTGCAAGGTAGAAGTTGTTTCCCATGTTTATTTGTATTCCGTCGAAGTTTGCGAATGCGAATTTTTTTGCTGCCATTATGACATCTGCTTGTAGGTGTCTTATTCCTTCTTTGGTGATGTCGTTTGCTTCTACTTTTTGGTTTATTCCGTCATTGTAGTAGAAGAATGCTAGTTGCCCTATTATTGGTACATTGTGGCTGTGTGTGATTTCTGTTATTTGTTTGTAGTCTTTTATGAATCTTGGGTAGTTTAAGTCTGTTGAGAATTCTGCGAATCTGTCTCTTGGATCTAGGACGAACATTTCTGATGTTATTGCTCCTACTCCACTTTTTGCTATGTTTTCGTATCTTTGGTATATTTCTTCAGTTAGGAATCCTCCTTCTTCTCTTTGTGATTCCCACATTCCTGATCTTATTACTCTGCTTTTGAGTTTTAAATTTCCTAGTGTGCATTCGTCGAATATATCTTTCATTTTAGCTTAACCCTGTAATTTTTTTTATTTATCTTTAATATTATTTTCTGGGTTTTAATATATTTTTGGTAATTTTTAACTTACTTAGTTTATTTCTAGGTATTCTTTTGTGTAGGGGCATGCTAGTCCGCATTTTGCACATAGGTTTTTTCCTTTTGTTCTCTCCATTTCTTTTTTTATGTATGTGAAGCATTTTTCTGCATCGAAGTAGTCTTTTCTTTCTTTGCTTATGTTCCATTTTTCTTCGTTTATTGCGTTTACTGGACATGCGTCTTGGCATTCTGTGCAGTCGTCACATTTTGAGTCGTCTATTGGTGTTCCTGTTTTGATTGGCATGTTTGTGAGTATTGTTGATATTCTTAGTGATGCTCCGTATGTTGGGTTTATAAGTAGTGCGCATCTTCCTATCCATCCGAGTCCTGATCGTGTTCCTGTGGTTTTGTGTGGGATTTTTGTGCTTAGGTCTTTTAGTTCTCCTCTTACTCTTTCTTTTGATAGTGCTAGTGCATTGTATCCCATTTTGTTTTTTATGTATTTTTCTCCTTTGAGTATTATTTCATCTAATGTGTTGGATAGTTTTTTCATTGATTGGACATATTGTGTTTGGTCGTCTGTGTATATTGTTTTTAGTGCTTCTTTTTCTACTGGTATTGCTATTATTATGCTGTTTTGGTATTCTTTTGGTACGTTTTTTATGTTTTTTAGGCTTGCAAATCCTACTAGTTCTGCTCCTTGGGATTTGAGGTATTTTTCTATTTCTTTTGTGTTTTGTTCTTTCATATTTATTGTGTTACTGTTACTTTTTCTTGGTATTCGCATGGTTGGTATTTTCCGTTTCCTGAGTATGTGAAGTTTGTGTAGTAGTTTTCTGCTCCGGGTGTGTATTCTGCTTTTATTATGAATTTTCCTTCGTCATTTGTTTGTGTTGTTTTTGTGGTGTTTGCTGTTTGGTATGTTATTGTTTGGTTTGCTATTCCCCATCCGTATGCGTCTGTTAGCATTCCTGCGAATGTGTTGTTTTCTGTTACTTCTGATTGGTTTAGTGTTATTAATGTTCCTACATTGTTGTTGAATTGGTATATGAATATTCCTACACATATTAGGGCAATTATTACTAAGATTATTAAGTGTTTGTTTTCCATTTAATCACCATTATTAAAGAGATTTTGATATATTTCAATTTAACTTTATTTGTATATAAAAATATCTTATTTTACACCACTTCCAATTTTAAGCAATGGTATTTTTGCTCATTATATAAATTATTGCCCAAATTAAGAGTATAAGTAAATACTGGCTGTGTCCGATTTGATACTGATGCTTAATTTTTGTTAATGTTTACACATCGATTTATCCACCTAATATTATTGAGTGTTATTCTAATAAGTAAGCCCCTATATGTTTTGAATATTCTTTTAATTTTTCTGGGAAGTGTTGTTTTATAAA
>CAYSIF010000033.1:0-19273 GCA_964431035.1 uncultured Methanobacteriaceae archaeon
TCTTATTTAATCCTCTTCCTTTCTCAGTTAAATAATATTCTGTAACACTAGGACTGGTACTTATAACTTCTTTTCTTATAATACCATTATCTTCTAAATCTTTCAAACAACTAGATAATACTTTATTACTTAAACCTGGTTTATCTTCTTGGAATTCTTTGAATCTTTTTTTTCCAAAGAACATGTCTCTGATAATTTGAATAGTCCATTTTTTGTTAAATAGTGATACAACCTTATCCACAGGACAGCTTATACCATCAAGTACATGTGCCATAATTAATCAATAATCCTTTCATTATTTTAATAAAAAAAAACACTAAATTTCGTTTAATGTTTTTTCTTTATTTTATAATATATTTTATATTTAATATAAAAAAATATTTTTTTTAAATTTTATTTTTATTTAGTCACTTAATTCTTAATTATATTGGATAATATTCTAAAAAAAATAGATTAGAGTTTAAATAAAAACTCTAATAGATAATTATGGTATTGCTACCGCTTGATGGTGCATATTTGTCTGTGCCTTCATAAGTACAAACACCTAAATACCTGCCAGGGGCAAGATTAATACTTATTTTAAAGATACCATTATAATCACTAGTAGAAACATAGGTTTTACTTGCTCCACTACTTAAACGAGTAAGAGTGGTTGAAACATGATGTCCTATTATTGTATTATTGTTTAAATCGGTTAAAATTCCTGTGAAACTTTTACCTGCACCGTAAGATTCATTAAACTTATATACTGTTATAATAGTGCTTGTACGATTGTCTATTTTATTAAAAATATTAATATCGGCTTCAGCATTTGCATTTTTATAATTTTTATTATTAATGCTTAAGTTATTAAATAATGCATCTACCTTATAAGATCCTGTTGCTAGGTTAATAGGTAAATTAAATGTTCCTGTAAAATCACATACAACATCATATGTTTTACTTGCTCCACTACTTAAACGTGTGAGTTTTAATGAAATATGGAATCCTGCAAGGCCTTTGTTATAAGCATCAGTTAAACTACCAGTTAATGTATTGTTTTCCCCATAAATCCCATTTAAATCACTTATTATAAGATTAACAATACTATCATCAAGTATATAAATACTATTATTATATACATTACTGTTATCTGCATTTACAGATTCGTCGCCTGTATAATTTGCTGATTTTAGTAAATTGTTTCTTATTCTATTTTTTTCTGATTCGATTGTTTGAATACTGTATTCTCCAGTTGTAGTTATATTATTATAACTAATTCCATTTTCATTTGATCCTTTAAGTAGTTTTATTCCACAATTTCCAGCTTCAATAATGTCTGTGTGACTTATTAGGTCAATTAAACCTTTATTGTTACCATAGCATTGAATATTATTATTAGTGATACTGTCATATGTTGTTTGATATCCAGCTATACCGTAAACGTAACCACCGTATCCAGTAATATTATTGTTTATTAATCTATTACTTTGGGATTGATACATTTCAATTAAATATACTATGGTACTGTTTGCTATGATGTTATTAGAACGTGCGGTATTAGTTTGGGATTCTTCAAATGTTATACCATAACTGTTCATTTGGCTGTTTAATCTTATATTGTTATTATATATTTCACTATCTAAGCTGTTACAACCTGTTATTATGCCACTTACAAAAAAGGTTCCGTTTAAATAAATATTATTATATGCAAATGTATTTTTTTTAGCATTGGCGGTTGTTGTTCCTGTTTCGGATCCTAATACTCCTGTACCATAGATATATGGATCATATCCTGTAACAGTGATATTGTTATTTCTAACATCATTGTTGTGGCTATCAAAGTATATATCTATTCCTACAAGTGAATTTGTACAGTCATTATTGTTTTCTAGGGGTTTAAGAATATTACTTGTAACATAAACATTATTATCTGATATTTGCATGTTGCTTGAAAATATTGTGAGTATTCCATAGGTATTATATATTTCAGGAACTGTGTGGCTTTCGTCTATTTCATGTTCACCTGTAAAGTTGTATAAAACTCCTGTACCTATACAGTAAATGTTATTATTTGAAATATATGAGTGGCTTGTTTCATATGTTAGTATAGGGTATGTTAAGTCAGTTCCGTTTGCAAATAACTTGTTATTTTGAATTTTACAGTCTTTGCATCCAATTAAGTATATTGTATAGGCTCTTTTGTTATCTGTAATGTTAATTATGTTGTTTAATATGGATATGTTATCTACTTCAACAACATATATTCCCCATTGATTATTTATATTTGGATTATTGTTGATTATTGTTAAGTTTTCTAGAGTACAACCTTTTTTAATGATACGGAATGTTGAATTTCTAAATGTTGCATTGTCTCCAATTATCCATAATCTAGTGTTAATGTTTAAGAATTTATTTTCAAATTCTCCATTAAATATTATGATATCCCCATTTTTAACTACATTTGGCCGTATTATTCCATTTGAATCAAAATAATCATCATAATTTTCTGGTGTTATAATATGTTTTGTACCGTTAAAATCTGTTTCATTATCATTATCTATAATTTCTTCTTCAGGTAAGATAATCTTACCTTCACCATTATAAGTATTATTTTCATATATTATACTGGTATCTGCTTCTTTTAAATCAATTATTGTACCCGCATTTGAAGTTATAATATTTTTTGTTATTGTAATATTAGTTGGTTTTTTACTATTAGATTGTTTTTTAAGCTGAATAACAATGCTACGGAGAGTTGTTAAATTATTTGAATCTATTGTAATATTATTTAACTTTCCTATTCCATATATTGCTATGGAACTACTTTTAATATTGTTATTTTTTATTAAAATATTAGAACCAGCCATACTTATGGTTTTAGATGAACTTACTCCTTCAATAACATTTCCAGTGACTGTTGAATTTTCATCAACAAATACACCTACACTCGCACTACAATCACTTATAGTATTATTAATTATTGTACAATTTATACTTCCAAAGAGAGCATAATCTCCTACAGCATTAATAATAGTATTACCAATTATAGAATTATTCACACCATTAGTAGTGGATATTCCACGATAAGAATCATAAACAGTATTATTAGCAATTAAATTAGAATCGCCCATAACTTGAATACCATAATTCCAAGCTGAAACAACATCCCCTTGACGAATAATAGTATTATTAATTAAACTATTAAAATAACTTTTAACACCACCACTACGACCATAAGTACTTAAATAAATACCATTATCATCACCAGTATAAATCAAATTATTACGAATAATATTATAATCAGAAGCAAAAACAACTAAACTCTCATGAAAACCATCCCAACTATCATTTGTAGTATTTAAAAAATTATTCTCAATAAGATTATAATCAGAATCAGGAAGTAAAACCAAAGGACAACCTTTAGTAATACAAGTTACATGATTATTAAAAATATGATTATCACAACTACCACTTAAAACAATAGACTCTCCAAAATGGCGAGTATCAAACATAACTAAATTACTAACACTAGAACCTGAAGAACCATTTGTAAGTAAAACAGTACAATTATTCAGATAAACATCATTAGTAGTACTTGTAAAATTTAAAGGCTTATTTAAAGTAAAATTCTTATTAACAAAATTACCATGCAAATCTAAAGTATCACCCACACCAACATTAGAATTAATTAAATCACCATCATCATTAAAATAAGTAGAATAAGAATCATTAGTAATATTATGAATATTACCAGCACTAACACTACTTAAACTTAAAAATAAAACTAAAGAAAACAAAAAAATTATTTTAAAATTCAAAAATATCAAACCTCATAAAAAAATAGTAAAAAAAGAATAGAAGAGAATTTCTAGTTCCTCTTCTTAAAAAAAAGTTTTATTTAGTTTTTTTAATTTCACTATTCTACCTTAATAGTCTTAATATTACTAGTTCCTTGATAATCACCAGTACCATTATAAATAGATTCAACAGTATAAGTACCAAGACCAAGATTAATAGGTAAAGAGAATTTACCTTCATAGTCAGTAGTTACACTATAAACTTTATATTGGCCATGAACATTTGATAATTTAAGATCTACATGTTGACCAGCAACACCATAACCTAAATTATCTAATAATAAACCTTCAAATACTCCACCAACACCATTAACAAGATTTAAATTAGGAGTATTTAAAACAGTTACAGTACGATTATCATCACTTGTATTACTATTAGGATCTTCAATAATAAGACTAGATAAACTAGAACCTGTGAAATTCTTATCATCAATACTTGTTCTTACAGTATAAACACCCGGAGCTAAATTTATTGGTAAAACATAATTACCATTATAATCAGTAGTTACCCAGTAAATTTTACTAGCACCACTACTTAAACGAGTTAAATTCAATGCAATGTGATAACCACTAAGAGCATTACCATCTTTATCAGTTAAAACACCATTAAATTCATTATCTTCACCATAAACTCCAGTAACTTCATCTTCATCCGCTAATATTACATTGCTTGGAGTGTTACTTATAGAAATTAGTACTTTATCAGAACTACTAGAAGCATATTTATTATCTCCAGCATATGTTGATTTAGCACTATAATCTCCAGCAGCAAGATTAAGATTTAAACTAAATTTACCAGTATCATCACTTGAAACAGTATAAGTTTTAACATCTCCAGTACTTAAAGTAGTTAAACTAATATCAACATTAGCTTTAATAGGATTATTATTCACATCAGCTAAATTGCCTGTTAAAATTTGATTAATCCCATCAAATTTCATAGATAAACTAGTATCAACTAAAGTAACATTAGTCTCATTATCACCAGAACTATTTGTATTATTTTTTTCTGTTACAGTGATTATTTCATTTGTAGATGAGGTTTTATAGGTATTATCACCAACAAATGTAGCAATAAGATTGTATTCTCCACTAGTATCTGGTAATACAGTATTATAGGTTGCAACACCATTTGTCAAAGTAATAGTTTCAGTTTTACCATTAAATTCTACTTTAACACTTCCACTATTAACATTTCCACCATTTACATCTACAACATTTATTGCAACATCAATAGTACTATTTACTTCACCAGTACTTGGAGTTATACTAGTTACAGTATCAATCAATTCAATTACAGGTTCTTTAACTTTCACAGTTGCAGTAGTTTCAGCAGTATTATAAACTAAATTCTCAGGGGCATAAGTTGCAGTCAATGTATAGGTTCCTGCACCTGCTGGAGCTTTCACAGATACTTTCGCAATACCATTATTTACAGTACCAATATAATCTTTACCTCCAAGATTTACAGTCACATTACCTCCATCAACATTTTCACCATCTTCATCTAAAACAGTGACACTAACAGTAACCTTTTTGTTTGTTTCAGTTGTAAAGTCTTTAACTGTTAAAACTGGAGTTATTTTACCTAAATTATCATGAACAGTATTATCTTCAGCTTCATTTACTGCTTCATCACCATCAAGTTCTTTTGCAATTAAAATATTATCTGTAATAGTGTTACTTTTAGATTTAGCATAAGAATTATGTGATTTTAAATCTATTGCATAATCTTGATTGGTAATAATTCTATTGTCAGTTATTGTATAACCTGTTGTTGTTCCCATTAATCTAATACCTACAGTTTCAGCACCTAATAAATCCCAACTATAATCTGGATCTTCAGAGCCTATTCCAATACAAGTAATATTGTTCCCAGTAATAGTATTTCCTTTACTACCATATGTAGCATAACCCATAGAGTAATTTCCTTCTAGATAAATATTATTATCTTTAAATTGGAAATTAGTTGTTTGATCTGTTAAAGATATACCATAAGCTACTTCTGATTTTCCTGTAAAATTATTATTATGAATATTTAATCCACTTGAAACCCCATCAGAATAGAATTGGTATGATGTAGAAATAGCATCTATATCGAATACATTATTATAATATTCTCCATTTTTATCACCTAAAGATTGAACTCCAGTAACATAATAGGTTCCTTTTCCAGTAAAGTTATTATCATGCACTTTTAAACCATTACATCCATTAGTAGTCATAATATAAGGGAAAACAAAATCATTAGGGCCTGTGAATCCTGTTTTACTCGCATCAGATAATATATTATTATTATACATTTCAATATGTTCTGAATTTAAAAACATTATTGTGTATGAATTTGCTCTATTACCATTTTCTACTCTAGGGTCGTGATTATTAACGTATAATGTTAAATTATTGTTATATATTTTTAATCCATTTTTAACAGTTTCAGCATAAATTCCAAGAGGTGTTATAATATAAATATCAAGAGTGGAATCATATCCATCTAAATCTCCATATGAACATTCCATATATAATGAATTGTCGTGTATTATAGCAGTTAAATCTGAACCTTCCATTTCAACAATACCGAATAATTTAACATTTTCTCCATGAATATTCATAATATTATTTGCAAACTCAATAATTGATTCAGCTATATCATAACCACTAATTGCAAATCCTATAAAATCTTCACAGTTGGCAGTTATATTATTTCCAATAGCTTTAAATTGAGGTATATATGAACCATATTGACCAGCTTCATAGTCTGTTGGAATTAAATTTATTGAATGCTCACTAATGAATTTAAAATTATTATTATTAAATTCAAATGCTTCACAACCACTATCTGGGTCAATCTCGAAGACAAGTATGTCCCTATTAGCATTATTTACATTTAAATCACAATTATTAATAGTAATACCAGTGGTTCCAATTATAAATATTTGATCTTTATTATACTCTGAATCATATTTCAAAGTTAAATTTTCAAAGATACAACCATCAGTATTAAACTGACAGTTTGTTAATGTAATACTATCATCTGATGTAATTGTTACTGTTAAATCATTGAAATTAAATTGTTTACCGTTAATATTTTCACTAAATTTAACAATGTTTCCAGAAGTTAAAGTACTTATGAATGTATCAACATTATCATTTGTAACTTCAACAACATTATCTCCAGGTGCTTTAAGAATATTTTGTGATATGGTACCCATGAGTCTATGCGTGTGTTCGTTTGTTATTATTCCTTCATTATTTGAATATTGTGATTGTGTTGTATTTGTAATGGATACAATATTCTTATTGCAGTTATCATCACTAATGATATCTGTATCTATTTCTTCTGCAGATACTGCGCTAATACTGATTAAGCTTATTAAAATTATCATCAAAACGAAGAGTTTAGTATTTTTTTGCATATTTAAATTTTTTCCTCCCTTTTATTGATTTAAAGTTTAATGAGATTTTACTTAATTTTCTTAAGTCTCTCAATTAAAATAGGATGGTTTTATAGTATTTTTTCCTATTGTCATTCCAAGTAAAATATTTCTAAAAAAATTTTTATCAAGTAAATTTGATAATAATCTATTTTACTTGAATATTAATACTTATAATTTAATTTATATTTAAATATAACCTTTATATTGGGATTCTAGAAAGGGGGGGGATATTATTCAAAAAATTTGATTTCTTATATTTTCAAGTTAAATAAAGTATTTTTAGACTTTATAATCTTATAATAACTATTAATAATATTAATTTAATTTAATACCATTAATGTACTAAGTGTGTATCTCTTAAAAAATAAATAATCATATTATTAAAATTTTTTTTATAAATAGTTTGAAGTATAGTTCAATCTTTACCTAATATTGCATGAAAGTTTGAAGTATAATTAAATTTTTATATAAGTTTATAGTAAAGTTAGAAGTATAGTTCAATCTTTACATATTTTTTGTATAAAAAGTTTGAAATATACTACAATATTTTTTTTTACAAGGGAGAAAAAAAGAATGTTAATATCACGAGAAGAATACATGGAAAAATTCAGAAGACTAAAAGATAAAGACATAATAAAAGTCATAACAGGTATTAGACGTTCTGGAAAATCCACATTACTAAAAATGTTTGCCCAAGAATTAAAAGACAATGGAATTAAAGATGAAAACATTATAATGATAAACTTTGATAAGAAAAAATATAGAAATATTAATAACATTGACAAATTAGATAACACAATATATCAACTAACAGAAAACCTAACAGGAAAAATATACTTACTTTTAGATGAAATACAAAATGTACAAGATTGGGAAATAGCTATAAACTCCTACATGATAGATTTTAACTCTGACATCTATGTAACAGGATCAAATTCACAGTTATTATCTGGAGAATTCGCCACTAAACTAACAGGAAGAACAATGGAAATAAATGTTCATCCTTTATCATTTAAAGAATTCTACAATCATAATAAAACAGAAACCAAACAAAAAAACCTTGAAAAAGAATTACTCTTCAATGAATACTATAGATATGGAGGAATGCCCTTCATATATCAAATTTCAAATGAAGACAGAGAAGAATATATAGATAGTATCATAAATTCAATACTCTTTAAAGATATACTCTCCAGATATGAAATAAGAGACACACTAATACTAGAAAAACTAATAGAATATATTGGAGATAATACAGGAAATATTTTCTCATCAAACTCAATACATGACTATTTTAAAAACGAAGGAATCACAATTAGCTCTAAAACAATATATAAATATTTAACCTATCTAAATCAAGCA
This sequence comes from uncultured Methanobacteriaceae archaeon, assembly GCA_964431035.1. Taxonomy (GTDB): domain Archaea; phylum Methanobacteriota; class Methanobacteria; order Methanobacteriales; family Methanobacteriaceae; genus Methanobrevibacter_A. Next base: position 8,639 of record CAYSIF010000033.1, read on the forward strand.
TATCTTATAAACAGAGTTAAAAGAGAAGATATAAAAGGTAAAAAAATCCTAAAACTTAACGAAAAATACTATTTTACAGATCACAGCTTCATTAATAGGGGAGAAAAAACTGAAATCTCGGGAAATGTTATTGAAAATATTGTATATATGGAAATATTAAGAAGAGGCTACACAGTAACTGTAGGAAAAGAAGATGAATATGAAATTGATTTTGTATGTAAGAAAAAGAATAAAACACGCTATGTTCAAGTTGCAAAATCCTTAGAAAACAATCCTAAAGCAGAATTAAGAGAATTCAGACCACTTAAAAGAATAAAAAATAATAATCATAAATACGTTATTACAAAAGACAATTTTGATTTTTCACAAGATGGAATAGAACATTATAACATTATAGAATTCCTACTATCTAATGAAATTCTACCATAAAAAAAACACCCTCACAAATAAATTAAAAAAATAGAATAGATAAAAATATTATGTTCTTTGTTACTTTTTAGTAACTAAGGTAACTCTTTTGTTACAAAAAACCTTTATATGCAGTCTTATAATATAATTAACTGTAAAAAAACAGTAGAATAAAACTAAAATTAATTGTGAGGTAAAAAGTGAAAAAAATAATTATGAACACAAATGAAGAACTAAACTTTTTATTAGAATATCTAATAGAAGAACACAAAGATACAATAGAAATACCAGAAAACCTGGAAGATAAAAAAAGATTATTCAGAAGCTTATGTAATATAAGACCTCCCAAACCAATAACTGAAGAATTCTTAAAAATACAAGATTCATATCTAACTAAAGAAAATAATACAATAATAAACTCAGAAAACATACCCCCAATAAACCCAAAAAGCAAAATAGCATTATGGAGAGGAGATATAACACAACTAAAAGTCGATACAATAGTAAATGCATGTAACAATCAATTACTAGGTTGTTTCATACCATTACACAATTGTATAGATAATAAAATACATTCAGCAGCAGGAATACAATTACGCTTAGACTGTAATGAAATAATGATAAAACAAGGACATCTTGAAAAAAATGGAGATGCAAAAATAACTCCTGCTTATAACTTACCATCAAAATATGTTATACACACAGTAGGCCCACAAATAACATCAAAAGTGCACGAACAAGATAAAATAGACTTAGAAAACTGTTATATTTCATCATTAGAAAAATGTGAAGAATATAATATAAAATCAATAGCATTTCCATGTATATCAACAGGAGTATTCAGTTTTCCTGAAGTTGAAGCAGCAAAAATAGCAACAAACACAGTTAAAAAATACTTAAACGAAAATCAAAACACAAAAATCGAGAAGGTGATTTTTAATGTTTTCACAGAAAATAGCAACCAAATTTACAGAAAAATCTTACTCTGAAAAAATAAAAAAAGCTTCAGAACTACTAGAAAATGCAGATAATATAATAATTGGAGTAGGTGCAGGATTAACAGCATCAGGAGGAATAAACTATCTTGACACAGAACATTTCAAACAACACTATCCTCAATATTACAAACAAGGATACAAAAACATAATGGATGTAATGGGTAAAAAATTCTGGAATATAAATGAAGATAATGCACAAGAATACTGGGCATTCTGGGCAACACACATAAACCATGTTAGATACCAAACAGAACTACTACAACCATATGAAAGATTATACAACATATGTAAAGATAAAGATCATTTCATAATAAGTACAAATGTAGATGGTCAACTAGAAAAAGCAGGATTCAGTAAGGAAAATATTTTCGCACCACAAGGAGATTATGCATACTTTCAATGTTCAACACCATGTAGTTATGACATATACTACAATGAAGAAATGATAAAAACAATGCTTGAAAATAAAATTGATGAATATACGATACGAAAAGAAGATATTCCATTATGTCCTAACTGTGGAGAATATTTAATTCCAAATCTAAGATCTGATAATACATTTGTAGAAAAACCACATATGAAAAATTCAGTAACTTATCAAAAATATATTGATAAAATAATAGATAATAATGTTGTCTTATTAGAATTAGGTGTAGGTTTCAACACACCAGTAATCATAAGATTCCCATTTGAAAGATTAGCAGAAAGATACTCAAATTTCCCTTTAATTAGAGTTAATCTTGATGAATATCCATCAGGAACAAGTAATTTATTAGAAATAAATGAAGATATAAATAAAGTATTAACGGATATAAGTGTTTAACTTATATCTAATTCTTTATAATTTTTCAATTCTTGTTTTAAAATTTTATAAACTGATTCAGCACCAATAATTTTTTCTGGAATGTCCCATTCTTTTGGATGTAATATGAAAGGTTTAGTTTGCATTCCTCCTAAACCACCATGACTTCCAACTAATTCTTCAAAAGCACAAACTTCTCCGGTTTCAGGATTATAAAAACTATTAACTAATATATCTGGAGAGTATTTAAATTCACTATTTCTAAGAATATGTTTACCTGCATTTTCACCATAATCTTTTAAGGGATTTTCTCCTTCTACTTCATTAGATTCAATGTAATTAACACCATTTTCACCAATAACCATAACTCCATGTTTTTCAGATTTTACAACTATAAAACCCACTCCGTTATGGTTAACAAGTCCGGGTATAAGATTTGGGAATAATAAGCTAATCTTTTCAAAACTTAATCTTTCTTTAAATTGTGTTAAGTAAATCATTGAAAGATTTCCAGAGGCTAATACAATAGCTTCAGATTGTTCAGGTTTTCTAACTTTACTTTTTTCAATATTCCTAATTTTAATATATTCTAATATGTCTTCTTTTGTTTCAATTATCTGATTTTGCAGGTTCTTTTTAGTTTTTAACCAAGGTTTAAACATTACAGAATAATAATCATCACTATCCATACTACTGTAAATGCTCATATCTTCAGGTAATAAACTTCTAACATACTCTTCAAAACTTATTTTATATCTTTGTTTAAAGGTAGCACCATTGCATTGTCCATGATCTGATTGAATAACAAAACGATATTGACGATTTGAATATTTACTACCATCTTCTAAGCGTTTAAATTGTTTATCAATTTGTTTTAAACATTTAAATGCATCCTCATCTTCAACACCAGAATGGTGGGCTATTTCATCATAACCCATGTAAGTTGCATATGCAACATCAATATCACCAACCATCATATCTCCAATTAATGTTTCAGTAGTTATTTCACGTAAAAGCACATTACAACAAGCACGTGTAAAAGCATAAACCAATCCTCTTCTAATTCTAGGTTTAATATTCATGAGGGTATGTTTTATTTGAGAATATATTTCTATTAACATATCCCATAAAAATAATAAAATAATACTTGGAAAACGATTAGGACTAGAATAAAAAAAGTAAAATCTTTTATTATAAAATTTACCAAGATTTCTAACTGTACTGCAAGTAAAAATAACATTATCAGTATCTCCACTAAATAAGTTACATAAACTAGCACCACTATTAACTAATAATCCATCACCATCTGATATTCTATTTTCAATCATCTCAGCATCTGAAAAATTAGTAGAAGATACAATCTTATTATCATTTTCTTTTTCAACCCATCTAAAAGCAACAATATCCTCATTATTTCCATGTAATATTCCTGCTTGGCTAGCACCTGTTTGACTAGATAAATCTGTTTCCCATTCACTTATACAATGAGTGTCACGTTTAATCCACTTAGATAATGTAGGCATATAACCTAAATTTATAGCCTTTTCAAGAACATTCTTTGCCAAACCATCAATTTCAAGAATAATTAAACCAGGATATTTTTTTCTTACAGGATACCTATTTTTAATCATATCTCTTGTAACAGTCCGGTAATAAGAACTTTCACTATCTAATGTTAAAATAGCAGAAGCAGTAGTTGAAATTAAACCCATAAAAATAGGAACAGAAAACCAACCATAACCTGTTATGGTAAAACCAGGTATTAAAAGACTAGTAATATAAATCGTTAATGCATTAAGTAAAAGAGAACCTAAACCAACAGTATATACTAAAAAAGGTAAAAAAAGTCTAGTTAACAATGGCCAAATTAAAGCATTAACTATAGCTAATATAATAATAGCAAGAACTGTTATTCTCCAACTAGTAACATTTAAACCGAGATTCATATCAGCTATTAATTTAAACCCAATAACTTCACTTATTAAAACAATAATTGTTTTAATAATAGAATCCTTAATTGGTGTTTTTTCAGGTTCAACAGGTTTTTTAGTTATCTTATCGGCCTGATTTTTTATTTGTGGTTTTATATCTTTAGTCTTCATTTATCCCTTATACTAATAAAAACAATTAATATTTTTATTTTTAATTACTATTTAAAATATTAATTTTTATACTAAAAAATAGAAAAGAATAATTCATGTTAATAAATACTGATTTGCACATTCATAGTTGTTTTTCCATGGCAACATCTAAAGATATGCTAATAAACAATATTGCTATTAAAAGTAAAGAAAAAGGATTAAATTTAATAGGAACAGGGGATGCTCTCCATCCTAAATGGTTGGAAGATATTAAAAACAATACAAAACCAACAGATGATGGAATATACTCAAATGAACATTGTGACTTTGTATTAACAACAGAAATTGAAGGAAAAAGCAGAATACATCATCTAATAATAATACCAACAATTGAAATAGCAGAAGAAATAGCAACAAAATTACCAAGCAAAAATAAAAACACAGATGGAAGACCAAGAACAAAATTAGATGGAAAAGAAATATTTGATCTTGTTAAAGAATACGATTGCATGATTGGACCAGCACATGCATTCACACCATGGACAGGAATGTACAAATCATTTGATAGCATATACGATTGTTATGATAATAAACCGGACTTTGTAGAATTAGGTTTATCTGCAGATACAAATATGGCAGATACAGTTAAAGAATTAAAAGATTTTGTATTTTTATCTAATTCAGATGCTCACTCACCTTGGCCACATAGACTAGGAAGAGAATTTAACCAAATAGAAATAGAAGAATTATCCTATTCGGGCCTTCAAAAAGCATTTAAAAATAAAAAAGTAGTTAAAAATTATGGTCTAGTACCAAATCTTGGAAAATATCATATGACGGCATGTACAAAATGCTATAAATTAATAGATCCAGATTTAGCTATTGAAAATAAAATGAAATGTAATTGTGGAGGTAAAATTAAAAAAGGTGTTGATTATAGGATAAGTGAAATAAAAACATATGATGAACCAGTTCGTCCTGATTTCAGGCCAGATTATATTCATTTAATGCCATTAGCAGAAATAATAAGTAAAATATATGATAAAGGAGTTACAACAAAATTTGTTCAGGGTAAATGGCAAGTTTTAATAGATAATTTTGGTCCAGAAATAACAGTTTTAATTGATACACCATTAGATGAAATAAGTAAAATAGATTCTCAAGTTGCTGAAGCATTAAAATCATTTAGAAATAAAACAGTTAATGTTATACCTGGTGGTGGGGGAAAATATGGAGAAATATCTTTTAATAAGGAAGATTTTGAGGATGTTTCACAAAAAAAATTAGTAACCTTAGATAATTTCTAAAAATAATTATAATTTTAAATATTGTAAAAAATAGTTAATTTATAAAAAAAGTTTTTTTTACGGACCCGCCGGGATTTGAACCCGGGACCTTCGGATTAGAAGTCCGACGCCCTATCCAGCTAGGCTACGGGCCCTCATTCATAATTCATATTTATATATATTATTCTTATTATTTATACTTTTGTTTATTTTTTAAATAATTTTTAAAAAATAAAAATTGGAAAATTAGAGGTTAATAATTTAACCTCTTCCAATAACTGTACCATTTCCATCAATTAAGATGGCATCGACAGTTTCTCCTTTTGAATTTTGGATGTATACATACCAAGTATTGTTTTCCCAAATTGCTTTTGCAGCATAAGCTCCTGCTTCTTCTACATGATCATTAGCTATATCAATAGCTTGTTTTTCAGTAATATTGCTCACATTAACACCTGGGTTGCTGTGGTTTCCACTTCCACTATTGGAACCGCTATTAGAACCACTATTTCCATTATTAGTATTGCTACCACCATTAGAACCACTATTTCCATTATTAGTATTGCTACCACCATTAGAACCACTATGGCTAGTTCCACTATTGGAGGATGTGCCTCTTCCATTAGTAGGTGTTGCGGTTTTAGTATCTCTACTATTGGATTGTGATCCACTATTTTGTGAGTTTTTACTATCGTCTTGTGTTTGTCCATCGTTTGAATTACTATTATCATTGGTACCAGTATCATCTGAAGAACCAATGCCATTGTCACCTAAATCACTACTAGAACTAGCAAGAGTATCTGTTGAAGGTGTGAATCCTGCAAGATCAGAAAATATATTGTCAGGATTAGTTAAACCATAAGCTGTAACACCAGCTGCAATACATAATACAACAATCACGGAAATAATTATATTACTATGATCCATCCCTTTTATTCACCTCTTAATAGTATAAATTAAATAATAATTCTTAGTATTTTTAACCTATGTATTTTAAAAAATAGTTAAAAAAATGGTAAAAAAATTATTATAATAATATATATTAATTTTGCTAATTAATAAATATATGTATTATATTATACGAACTATCTTTTTGCCTTTCAATTAGTTAAAATTTTGGAATTCCTTAGTACTATATAAATATTTCTCTTTTTTTTTAAAACATAAGCTTATTAATAGATATAAATAAACATATATTCGTTAGTTTCTAAATTTTTTTTATATTATAAGAGGTGACACATTTGAGCGATGTAAAAGTTATATCTCCTACATCTCGTCAAGAAGGACACGCAGAGCTTGTCATGGAAGTCGACGATGAAGGAATAGTTACTAAAGGAAGATATTTAAGTATTACTCCTGTAAGAGGCTTAGAGAAAATGGTTGCTGGCAGACCTCCTGAATCTGCAGCAGTATTATGTCAAAGAATTTGTGGTGTTTGTCCAATACCTCACACATTAGCTTCAGTAGAAGCAATGGATGATTCTTTAGATATCGAATTACCAACAGCTGCTAAATTATTAAGAGAGTTAACATTATCCTCATCTAATTTAAACAGCCACGCAATACACCATTTCTTAGTTGCACCTGATATAATTCCTTCAGACAATGTGGAATTATTCAAAGCAGCAGTAAACTCTGTAGGTACAATACGTAAAAACGCACAATACGTAGTAGATATGGTTGCTGGTGAAGGTATCCACCCATCCGATGTAAGAGTTGGAGGAATGGCAAGAAACCTTTCTGAATTAGCACGTAAAAAATTATACACAAGATTACGAGCTTTAGAACCTATCGTAGAAGAACACGCTGAATTAATCATTGGTTTAGTTGAAGACCTAGACTTCCCTGAAGGATTAGGAGCAACCAGCCAACCTAACTTCTGTAGTAGTACAGGATACGGTGACAGAAGCTTCTTCGATCTAGACAGATTCAGAGAAATTACTCCAGAAGCATGGTACGATGACCCAGAATTAGGTAAAAAAGCATGTACTGCTGTACCATTATACGACGGAGTAAACGTACAAACAGGACCATTAGCAAGAGCAAACAAATTTGGCGGATTCAACAAAACTGGTGTTAAAGCACAACACATAGCAAGAGCTCACGAAATGAAAACTTACCTATCCAGAGCAATTAGCATACTCGATGAATTAGACACATCCGCTAACACAATGGCTGACTTCGACCCAAGAGGAACCGGTAAATTAGGTATCGGTGTTGTAGAAGCTCCAAGAGGAACTGATATTCACATGGGAATCGTTAAAGATGGAAAAATCGAATACTACAGTGCATTAGTACCAACAACCTGGAACATTCCAACAATGGGACCTGCAACTGAAGGATTCCACTACGACTTTGGTGCTCACGTAATCAGAGCATGGGACCCATGTTTATCATGTGCTACTCACGTAATGGTCGTTGATGATGAAGACAAATCTATCATTAAAAACGATATGGTGCAATTATAAGAATTAACTGAGGAATAAATAAATGCCTTATGAAGCAGAAACTTTAGTAGTTGGTTGTGGAAACGTACTATTCAAAGATGACGGTTTTGGACCATATGTAATTCAAGCATTAGAAGATCACTTCAAAGATAAAGAAATGCCTGAAAGTACAATGTTCGTCGATGCAGGAACAGCTGCACCTTACTACATATTCTCATTACCTGAAGAAATATGGAAAAAACTAATAGTTGTAGATGTTATTGCATTCGGTGCTGAACCAGGAACATTAAGATTTTTCACACCATTCGAAATACCTGAAAATAAATATCAAGATGCTCATGCTCCAATAGACTCTGGATCTCTAAGAGACATAGCAAACAATGGAGTAGAAGTAAAAATTTTAGGTTGCCAACCTAAAGAAATCTCATCACCCGACGTGGATGATGAAGTAACAGAACCTGTTAAAAAGGCAATTCCTAAAGCAGTTAATATGATATTGGAAGAATTATAAAAAGACTTAAATAATAGAGGTTTAGCAATGTCTTTTATAGATAAATTAAAAAGGTTTTTAGGCATTGGCTCTAAACCAGATAAATCTAAGGATGAGGAAGCAAAAGATTCAGTGAAAGAAGAAGCTAAAGAAGAATCAAAATTAGATACTAAAAAAGAGGAAATAGAATCTAAATTTGAAGAAAAAGCAAACATCGAAGCTGAAGAAGCAAAAAAACAAGAAGCAGAATCATCTGAGCCAAATAAAGAGAAATCTTCAACACAGGAGGATGGAAAAGTGGCTGATAAACCAAAAATAGGATATATTCACTTAAGTGGGTGTACTGGTGACGGTATGTCATTAACAGAAAACTATGACATTCTCGCAGACTTACTCACTGATATGGTAGACATTGTATACGGACAAACTTTAGTCGACTTATGGGAAATGCCAGAAATGGACTTAGCATTAGTTGAAGGTTCTGTCTGTTTACAAGATGAACACAGTTTAAAAGAATTAAAAGAAGTAAGAGAAAAATCAAAATTAGTATGTGCATTTGGATCTTGTGCAATGACCGGTTGTTTCACACGTTACGCACGTGGTGGACAACAAGGTAACCCAAAACATGAATCCTTTGTCCCAATTTCAGACTTAATTAAAGTCGATTTAGCAATGCCTGGTTGTCCTGTATCTCCAGAAATGATTACAAAAGCTGTTGTTGCTTTAATTAACAATGATATGGATTACTTACAACCTGCATTAGACGTTGCAGGATGCTCATTAGCATGTGGTTGTGACTTACAAACAACTATCGTAAACAAAGCATTATGTACTGGTTGTGGAACTTGTGCAATGGCATGTCCTACAAGAGCTCTTGAAATGATCGAAGGAAGACCAGTTCATAACAAAAACAGATGTGTAAAATGTGGTGCATGTTCCACTCACTGTCCAAGATCTTGGTTCCCTGAAGAACAAATCAAAAAGGATTTAGGATTATGAGGAGGTATTATCAATGGTATTAGGTACTTATAAAGATATTGTAACAGCTAGAGCTACTGATAAAAAAATCCAAAAAGTAGCACAAGACGGTGGAATTGTTTCCGCATTATTCTGCTACGGATTAGAAGAAGGTATCATTGAAGGTGCAGTTGTCGCAGGTAATACTGATGAACCATGGAAACCTGAACCAACAATTGCAATGACACCAGAAGAAATCATCGATGCAGCAGGAACAAAATACACATTCGCTCCTAATAATGTCGCTTTAAAAACCGCAGTAAGACAATACGGTATTGAAAAATTAGGTACAGTTGCAACCCCATGTGAAGTTATGGGAATCAGAAAAATGCAAACCTACCCATTCGCTACCAGATTCTTAGCTGACAAAATTAAACTTTTAGTAGGTATTTTCTGTATGGAAAACTTCCCATACGCATCATTACAAACTTTCATTGAATCCAAACTAAGAGGAGCAATGGAAACTACTGAAAAAATGGACATTGGTAAAGGAAAATTCTGGATCGATGGACCAGATGGACAAGATGGTTTAAAATTAAAAGAAACACACGGATACGAACAAGCTGGATGTAACATTTGTAAAGACTATGTTGCAGAATTAGCAGATGTATCCACCGGATCTGTAGGTTCCCCTGATGGCTGGTCTACTGTTTTATCCAGAACTGAACAAGGAAAAACAATATTCGACGCAGCAGTAGAAGCAGGTGTAATCGAAACCAAACCAATGAATGATGGTAAATTCGGTAAAGAATTACTCGAAAAACTTGCAAGCGGTAAAAAAGACAAAGCTGCAAAAGAATCTCAAAGACGTATGGAAATGGGATTACCAGTACCTTGGTAAATTCTATTCCAAACACTCTTTATATTTAGGAGAAAAAAACCATCTTTTTTCCCTAAATATAAAACCCTTTACTTTTTCTAAAAAAAAACAAATTAAAAAAAATTATTTTATAAAAAAATAGTCTAACAATAAACTAAAAATATAGGCAAAAAAAATAAACACTATTTCTAAAAAAAGAATAAGCCTATAAAAAATAGGAATAAGAATAAAACATTGCTATCAAGTTAAGGTTTTTTGTTTTTATTTTTCTTTTTTTCTTGTTTTG
>CAYSIF010000034.1:0-19122 GCA_964431035.1 uncultured Methanobacteriaceae archaeon
AATGGAATAAAAATAGACAAAATTAATAATTCCACACAAAGTTTTGGACACAGCCCCTAAAATCTAAACTCTAAAAATATTTATATAGAAAAATTATAATAATAATTAATACTATAATCTAATAAAAAATAGTTTTTAACTAAAATTTTTTTCACTAAAAAAGAAATTATTTTTTAAAAAAATATAAAATTATAGGATATTTAATGATACTATGAAAAAAGAAAATTTCGTTATATTAGTTTTAGCTATCATTATCCTAATAGTTGGAGCAGCAGCTGTAGTAGTTGTAGCAACCGGAACATTAGATTCAAGTAATAATTCAGATCTTAATGACACTAATGTTACAAATATTACAAATGCAGATGATCAAGCAACAGATTCTAGTTCAACTGGATCATCATCCTCTAGTTCAGGATCATCAAGTTCTAGCTCTCACTCATCCAGCTCTGGTTCAAGCTCATCATCTTCAGGAGGATCATCTTCAGGAAGTTCATCATCATCATCTTCAGGAAGTTCCTCTCATGGAAGTGGTGGATCAGCATCAGGCCGTAACACAGGACACTCATCAAGTCCTCCAGATGTGGATGAAGGATAATACATAAAATTCAAAAAATATTTTTTAATTTATTTTTTTTTTTAGAGGTCTTTATTTTTTTTAATCCTCTAAACTATCTTTTTCTATTTTTTTCACACTATTTTTATATTTCTAGTAATTATTTTTTTTTACAGATATTTTAATCTAGTTTTACTATTTTTTTTGGAAATAAAAATATGATTTGGATTATATGCGGTCTGTTATGAAAAAATATTTTAATAAATGTAATTTAATAATTTAAATTGAAGATATTCTAGAGGAGTAATTAAGATTTTCTATGACATATACAATTGATGAGATTAAAAAAATTGTAACTCCTATTGTTAAGGAGTATGGCATTGATAGTTTAAGTCTTTTTGGTTCATATGCTCGTGGTGAAGCTACAGAAGATAGTGATTTAGATTTTATTATGGATAAAGGAGATTTAAATGGGGTTAAATATTTTTCCTTAATTGATAAATTAGAAAGTAAGTTTAAATGTCATGTTGATTTAGTTAGTAAAGAATCCTCTAATAAAGAATTTCTTAATGAAATAAAAAACTAGTATCAACTGGGAACTCTGTCCAAGTCTTACCAAATAAAGAATTTCTTAATGAAATAAAAAAGGATGAAATATTATTATATAAACGAAAAAGATAGAAATAATATTATAATAATCATATATTGTTAAAGAAATAAACATAAAATCATAATTTATGTTATTCTCATACTTGTCAGTATTTGATTAAGTAGGTTAAGTTATTTTAAACAATTAAAAATTTTTAAGGTAAGTTATTTTTTATGATAAAAGAATTAGAAGGAAGATGTCCTAACTGTGGATTTAATACAATTGTAGTCTTAATAAAAGATGGTAAGATAATAGATAAATATTGTGCAGAATGTGAGTATAGAGGTTTAGGTATAGAAATTTTTAATTATTCTATTTAACTTTTAAATTCAACACTTTCTAAAATTTGGTTAAACTCATCATCTTCATGATTATTTAAGCCGAAAGTCATATAATTAAAAATATACACGTCTTTATTATCTATAAATCCTATGCTTTTTGTTTTAAGGGGTGGTGAACAGTTTGGGTTAATTGCAGTTAGTTCGTGTATGGGCATATTATTTATAGTGTTTATTCTTGATTCAAGCACTTTTAAACTTTCATCTCTTGGGAATAATTCAACTGCCGATTTTAAATGATTTATATTTACTGCTTGGTTTGGGTATTCCATTAGCATTATGCGGCTTCTTTTATCTTTGTGGTCAAGTACGAGTAAGCAGTCTTTTATGGTGTGTTCTTGTTCTGTCCATTTGTCTGGGTATTCTATTTTTATTTTGTTATTTTCAAATTTCATTTTTGTGGTTCTCTTTATAGTTTGTAATTTTCTGTATATATTATGTTTTTTGGGGTTACAATCATATTTATTTTGCAGTCATGTTTTTCTGTTGGTATTTTTTCTTTTATTTGTAAGGGGTGTACTGTTGTTACTATGGGTGTTTTGTTGTTTATTGCTTTTTTGTTTAGTAGGTCTTTTATTTCGGTGTCTCCGTAGCCTTTTCCTTTTCCTAGTCGGTTGCCTTTTATGTCTACGCCTACTGATCCTTCGATGACCATGTCTATTTTTGGTATTGTTTTTATTTTTTCTCCGTAGTTTTTTGCATATTTTTTATCGGATGCTTTTTCTGGTTCGTTTTTTGCTTTTTTGTTTAATAGGAGGTATCCGTTTTCTAGGTTTGGTGTTGCCATGATTAGGGTTTTGTTGTCTTTTATGCAGTTGTATCTTACGGGTTTTTGCGCTGTGTCTGGGGCTGTGAATATTGTTTTTGCTTTTTTGTATTCTGGTGTTTCTCTTAATTTTTTTGCTGCTTGTGTTTTGCCTTTGAAGTCTGGTATTTTGTTGTAGTCTCCTTGTTTTCTGTTTGTTTGTTGGTTTTTCTGTAGTGTTTCCCATATTTCGTTTCTTATTTTGTTTTTTGTGTTGGTTGTGGGCATGTGTTTTTTCCTTCTTTTTTGTTTTTCTTTTTTGTTTTAGTCTTTGTTTTTGTCTTGTTTTTATAGTTTTGGGGTTTTTGTGTTGTTTTTGTTTGTTGTGGGTTTATTTTTTGTTGGTGTTTTTTTGTGTTTTTGAGTGTTGTATGGTCTTTTTTGTTTTTGTTCTTTGTGTTATGGTTATATTTGTTTTGTTTGGTACATTTTATTTGTTTTTTTATTTATTTTGTTTTTGTTTTTTTATTTGTTTATTGTTTAATGGATTTTCCGTTATTCTTTTTTTTATCTTTTTTCTTCTTTTTGTTTTTCTTGTATTTCTTTATTTTTTTTCTTTTTTTGTTCATTTGGCTTTATTTTTTATTTTTTTTCTTTTGTTTATTTGTTGTTTGTGGTTTTTTCTTGATTTTGTTGGTTTTTTGTTGGTTTTTTGTTTTGGTGTTATATGTTTTTGGGTTGTGCTTGTAGGTTTATTTTTGTATTTTATTGCTTATGGTGTTAATTTTTAGTTTTTTTATGGTTTTTTCGTTAATTTTAATCTTTTTTTAGTTATTTATTAGTTATTTGAGCTTATTTTTTGGTTTTGACTTGTATTTTTCTTTAATTTATTTTGTTTTTTCTGTATTTGTTTCTAGCTTATTTTGAGTTTAATATATTACTGTTCATTTTTTATTATTTTTATTATTGTTATGTTTAATTTTTTAGCCATTTTTTAGTGTTTTTTTTCAAAAAAAATAAAAAACTTTATATACTTTAATAATTTTATATAGTAATACAGTTTTAAATACAATATTTTTTGTATGTCTAAAACTAAAATTTATTTTTAGAGGAAAAAATCTCTAAAAATTGAGGACGAATATTTTAGAAAAAAATATTAATAAAAAATTTAAAATTCAAATAATCCATTTATAAAAAAACCACCCAAAAAAAATTTTATTATTAATATTACACAATTTTTCTAAAATCATAAGAACAGATGAATAATTGCTTTTCTTAGGAATTAAGGAGGCATGATAATCCATTTTTAAAAAAAGTATAAAATTTGTAAGATAAAAATTTAATTAGATAAAAAGTGCATGTGTTAGAGGATTTATAATAAGGTATTAAGTAAAAAAATCAAATTTAATTTTTTTCCATAATTTCTTTATCTTTTCCTCCAAAAAATATTAAAGAATTAATTATGAAATTTAATAAAAAAATAAGATTATCACCATTTTAAAAAACACGAACTTATAAAATTTAATTATTAATACTAAAAAGTAATAATTTCTTCAACACATATTTTCTTTTTATCTGCTTATATGCCATTAAAAATAAATTGGAGAGATATTTTATACATAATAATATTTTTCCATCTATTTTTTCACCATTAAAAAAAGAGAAATTTTCTTTGCTTAGTTTTTTTTGAATTTCGCATTTTTACTATGAAAAAATGTTTATATTTTTAAGGATTCTTTTTTTTAATGATTTTTACAATCCTTAAAAATTTTTTAAACATTTATTTTTTTTTATCCCTTAAGAAAAAATTTTTTTAATTTTCTAAAAAAAGAATTTGTGAACAAACAATTAAAACACAAATTTTTTTTATTAATCAAAAAATATTATTTTTTTAGAAAAAATCTAATATTATTTTTTGGCTTATGTTGTTTTCATAAGCTATTTATTATTTTTTATTAGTTTTTCTTAATAAATCTGCTAGTTAATTAGGTTTACCTTATTTTTATCTCTTTTTTTCTTAATTATTTAGGAACCCCCAACATTTATATAGTTTTTTAAACAATAATATTAATTATAAAAGTTTAGGATATCCTAAACTTTTTTTAGAGGGAAAATAACTCCACTCACAAAAAAATAATCCAAGAGGTGACAAAACACAATGAGCTCAAGAACAGGCCAAGTATTACCACTAGATGAACTAAAATCTGGAGACTATGGAAAAATAGTATCATTTGCAGACTTAAGCAATAGTGAACTATCCGAAGACGATGCAAGAGATTTAAAAAGACATCTAATGGGAATGGGATTCGTAAAAGATGCAGAAGTAAAATTCTTAAAAGTAGCACCACTCGGAGACCCAATAAAAATCAAAGTAAAAGGATACGACATAGCTCTAAGAAAAGAAGAAGCAAAAAGCATACAAGTAAAAGTAGAAAACTAAAAAAAATCACTAAAAAAAATTAAACCATCAAAAAAAAGAGTTTAATTTCACAAAAAATAGTAAAAATGCCCAATGACTTAAAAAAAAAACAATTAAGTCATCGAATGATAAAAACGGAGAATAAACTAAATGAAAAAACTAAGAATAGGTTTTGCCGGAAACCCAAATGTTGGTAAAAGTACACTATTCAACTACCTAACAGGAATGCACCAACACGTAGGAAACTGGCCAGGAAAAACCGTTGAAAAAATGGAAGGAACCTATAAATTCGACAAAAACGGAGAATCCTACGAATTTAACATTGTCGACCTTCCAGGAAACTACAACCTTAGTGCAAAAACATTAGAAGAACAAATCTCCATTGACTTTGTTGTAGACTCAAATAACGATGTAATCGTAAACATAGTAGATGCAGAAAACTTCGAAAGAAACATGTATCTAACAACACAATTAATGGAACTAGATGCAAACCTTGTTATTGCACTAAACATGAATAAATTTGCACGAAATAACGGATACGAAATCGATGCAAAAAAAGTATCTGAATTATTAGGAGTACCAGTAATCGAAATAGAAGCAAACGACGGTACTGGTGTTGATAATTTAGTAGATGCAATAATTAATGCAGGAGATAATCCAAAACACTCAAGTGAAAGATTATCTTACGGTGCTGAACTAAAAGAACATGTTGCTGAAATAGCAGAAAAAATAGAAGCTGATCCAAATTT
Organism: uncultured Methanobacteriaceae archaeon; assembly: GCA_964431035.1. Taxonomy (GTDB): domain Archaea; phylum Methanobacteriota; class Methanobacteria; order Methanobacteriales; family Methanobacteriaceae; genus Methanobrevibacter_A. The sequence goes on from CAYSIF010000034.1 coordinate 5,454, forward strand.
ATTAGACGCTCCAAGTACATGGACAGCAATAAAACTACTTGAAAATGATGAAGTAATAACAGCAAAAGTTCAAAATTCAAGTCAAGCACAAAACATACTAACTGAAACTAAAAATGTTAAAAAACATTTAAACGACTTATACGATGAAAGATCAGAAGAAATAATCGCAAGTGCAAGATACAGTTTCATAGATGGATTAATAAAAGATGCAGTAGATAAACCATCACAAGAAACACAAACAACCTCTGATAAAATCGATAACATATTAACAAACCGTATTTTAGGATTACCAATTTTCTTAGTCATAATGTTCCTAGTTTTCCAAATCACATTTACAGTAGGAGCACCATTCCAAGATTGGATTGACGAAATGTTCGGTCTACTTGGAGAATGGTTATTAGGAGTATTAGGTGAAAACTTTGTAAGTAGCCTCATAGTTGACGGAATTATCGGAGGAGTAGGTGGAGTACTTACGTTTGTACCACTGATTATATTACTATTCTTATGTATGTCTGTACTAGAAGACTCAGGATACCTTGCTCGTGCAGCATATGTAATGGATAGAATAATGCACAAATTCACAGGACTACATGGTAAAGCATTCATACCAATGCTTCTAGGATTTGGTTGTGCTGTACCAGCAGTTATGGCAACACGTACATTAGATACAGAACATGACCGTATCACAACAATGTTAGTAGTCCCATGGATGAGTTGTAATGCAAGAATACCAATTTATGGAATGTTCACAGCAATCTTCTTTGTAACTAACCAAGGAACAGTAACCTGGTCATTATACTTAATAGGTATTGTTGTAGCAATCATTATGGCTCGTGTATTTAGATCAACTCTATTTAAAGGTGAAACAACACCATTTGTTATGGAATTACCATCCTACAAAGTACCTTCTGTAAAAGGTGTTCTTATACATACCTGGGAAAGAGCTCAAGCATTTATAAGAAAAGCAGGAACAATTATTTTAGCATTAAGTGTACTTATATGGGTATTAGCAAGCCTACCAGTCGGAGTAGAATATGGTAGTCAAGCAAGTATAATAGGTCAAATAGGTACATTCTTCGCACCAATATTCGCACCTGTCGGATGGGGTACCTGGCAAGCTACTGTTGCAGTTATCTTCGGAGGACTCGCAAAAGAAGTTGTTGTATCAACATTCAGTGCAATTTTAGGTGTTGCTGAAGACCCTGCAGCTATGGCAGTTGGAATGAGAGCATTATTCACTCCATTACAAGCATACTCCTACTTAGTATTCTGTTTATTATACATGCCATGTTTCGCAACAGTTGCAATGATAAAACGGGAAACAAATAGTTGGAAATGGATGATATTTGCAATGGTGGTACCAACGGTAGTAGCATATATAGGTTCGTTTATAGTCTATAATGTTGGACTACTTGCCGGATTTGGTTAAAAATTTAAAAAAACATTTTTTTATAGTTTTAGAGTATAAATATTCTAAAACTATTTTTTTATAAAAAAAATAAAATATTAACAATAGTTAAAATATAATTAATTTAGGAGAGTGAAATATTTTGCAATGTATGAGTTGTGGATTTGAATATGATGAAAACGAATCTCCGGGTGCAGAAGGTTGTGCTTATGAATGTGCAGATTGTGCCTGTGATAATGTCATATGTCCAAGATGTGGATATCCTAATAAAAGAGAAATAGAAGATTTCCAATTTATAATAAAATTAAAAGAAAAAATAAAAAATCATATATAAATTTCTTAAAAAAAGGTGAATTAAAAAATGTCTACTAAAAATAAACCTGCATGTTGCCAAGTAGAGAGAAAAGAAGGGGAAAATAAAGTAGTTTATTATCTTAAAAAGGTTTTCAATTTCTTCTTTGGCTGCAGATGTCACTAAAATTTCATTATTTATTATTTATTTTTATTTAAAATCTATTTTTTAATATAATTGTGTATATTTTTGTAAATAATTTTGATAATTTCTATCAAGTATTCTTAATGCAGAAGCTATTTGGGGATTACTTGAGGCTCTTTCTTCAACAAGATTTCTAAGTGAATTATTTTCCATATGTGTTCTAACTTCTCTTAATACGAAATCAATAGTGTTTGTATTATATTTTTCTAATTCTTCAAGGTTCATTTCATATATTGGATAAGTTTCAAGATCATAATTTTTTGTTGGTGTTATTAAAACATTTAATGTTGCATAGTATAATCCTGTTTCCTTATTAAAAAAGTCGATTCCTATATAACTTAGTAGTGGTATGAAGCTTGGTTCTGCAAATGGGAATATTAGGTAGGTTGTGGGTTTTATTGTTTCTCTGATTTTTATTATTGTTTCTATTAGGTCTTGTGGGTGTAGTATTAGTTCGTCGGAGTTTGCAATTATTAGGTATTTGTATCCTAATTCTTCAAGTTTTTTTGCGCATTGGCATCTTAGGTCTATGTATTTGGATCCTTGTATTACTCCTATTTCTTTGTTTTCCTCTTTTTCTGCATTTTCTAGTGTTTTTTTAACACTGTATTCTGCTATTTCTTTTTCTATGTTGTAGGTTGTTTGTTTGTCGGGGCTTATTTTGTATTTTTTTAGGTTTATTGTGTTTGGGGTTAGGGTGTTGTTTATTTTTGTTAGTCTTCCTGGTCCGTCGTGTTTTTTTATTGTGAATTTTTCTGTCATGTTTTTGTTTTTTCTTTTTGTTGTTTTTTATATTTTTTTATGCAACCTAAAAAAGTGTAACCTTTTAGGTTACAATTCTCTTTTTTTTAGTAAGCTTTATATACTCACAAACAACTTAATAATAATTAAGGATTTGAGGTAAAATAACCTATGATTGTCCTAGGTGTGTTTATAAAAATGTCTGTTTTAAAAAGACTAAAAGCTATGGTTAAAGAAGCCCAAGAAGATATTGAAGAAAGTCAAAAAAATATTAAAAAGACTAGATCAGTACAAAACAAAGCTTCAAAACCAAAAACACAGACAACTTCTGAAGACAAAGTAGAAAAAATACAAAAATACAGAAAATCTGCTAAACAAACAAAACCAGAGAAAACAAAATCATCTGCAGATGAAAAACCTGAAAAGGTTAAAATTGAAATAACAGAAGAAAAACAAACACAAGAAAAAACCTCCAAAACAGAATCCAAGAAAAAAGAAAAAATCAAAGAAACTGTTAAAGAGGAAAAAGTTGAAGTTGAAGAAACAAAAACTGAAAAAGTTAAAAACGAATCAACCCCAACAGAAAAAGCAGAAAAAACTACTGAAGATTCAGAAGAAGAAAACAAAACTGAAATTTCAGAAAAAAAAGATAAAAAGAGCGATAAAATGACTTTATTAAACGATAACGACATATTCACTATGGACGACATCGATGCAGAATTCCATCAAAAATTCATCGATGCTGGAGTAGAAACTGTAGATCACTGTTTCCAATGTGGTACCTGTGGAGGATCCTGTCCTTCAGGAAGAAGAACTCCTTACAGAGTAAGAAAATTAGTTAGAAACTGTTTACTAGGTTTAAAAGATGAAGTAATTAGTGACGACGCACTATGGATGTGTACAACCTGTTACACCTGCCAAGAAAGATGCCCAAGAGGAGTTAAAATCGTCGACGTAGTAAAACAAGCACGTCGTATAGCATCCCACGCAGGATACATGGCAAAAGCACACAAAATGACAGGAGTATTCGTATTAAACACTGGTCACGCTGTACCAATCAACGATGCAGTAAAAGAAATGAGAGCAAAAATTGGTCTTCCAGAATTACCACCAACAACACACTCATTCCCAGAAGCACTCAAAGAAGTTCAAGAAATTTGTAAAGCATGCGAATTCGACGAACTAATCGGCTACGACGAAGCAACCGGTGGATTAAAAGAATAAACAGATAAAAACTAAGGAGGAGTAAAAAAATGGAAATAGCATACTTTTTAGGATGTATAATGGAAAACCGTTATCCAGGTATCGAAAAATCAACAAGATTATTATTAGAAAAACTAGATGTTGAAGTAAAAGATATGGAAGGAGCATCATGCTGCCCAGCTCCAGGAGTATTCGGTTCATTCGATGAAACCACCTGGGAAACCATCGCAGCACGTAACATAGCAATCGCAGAAGAAATGGGTAACGAAGTATTAACCGAATGTAACGGATGCTTCGGATCATTATCTGACTGTAACAGAATACTAAAAGAAGACGCAGACAAAAAAGAAGAAATCAACAAAATCTTAGCTGAAACCACAGACAAACAATTCAACGGTTCCACAAACATAAGACACTTAGCTGAATTCTTATACAACGACATAGGTTTAGACAAACTCCAAGAATTATTCACAAAACCACTAAACCTAAACGTAGCAGTACACTACGGATGCCACTTCTTAAAACCAACCGATGAAATAGGAATCGAAGAAAGCGCAGAAAACCCAACAATCCTCGACGATTTAGTAGAAATCACCGGAGCTAAATCCGTACCATACGCAGAAAAAATGATGTGCTGTGGTGCAGGAGGAGGTTTAAGAGCTAGAGATAAAGCAGTAACAACAAGCTTCACCCATGAAAAATTACAAAACATGAAAGAAGCTGGAGTAGACTGTATCGTAGATATCTGCCCATTCTGTCACATGCAATTTGATGCAGGTCAAGGAGAAGTTAACGAACAATACGGAACAGACTTCGGAATACCAGTATTCCACTTAGCACAATTATACGGTTTAGCAATGGGATTATCTAAAGAAGAATTAACTTTAGATGCTCAAGCTGTAAATGCGGATGCTGTATTCGAAAAAATAAACTAAACACGATATTAAAGCATTGGGAGAATAATACATTTTCTCTCAATCAGATTTATAATTATTTTTTTGTGTGTGTTTTCTTTAAAAAGGGAAAAAAACATTTTATTTGGGATTAAAAAAGAGGAAAAAGAAATTACTAATTATAATTTCTTAATCCTCTTTTTTTTATAAAAAAATTATTTTGTTTTATACAATACAAACAAAAATTTTTATATAATAATTAAGTTAAAACTTATATACATTAAACAAGAATTATTTTATAAATAAATTAAAAAAAGGAGTCTTATAAAAAATGGTATTTATAGCAACATTAAACGGAATATTCAGATACAAAGATGTTCCAGAAGACATGCAACCTTATGTTGATTTCAAAGCATCAATAGAAGATGTAAAACCAGAACCATTAGATGAAATCGCAATTTTAGACATAACTGGAACAACAAGTCACCATGTTCTCTTCTTAAAAAATTATGACAGCTTAGATAAAATTAAAGAAGAACTTGAAGGTGAAGATGCAAAAATAAATCACGCAACAATAAAAATATTAGAAGGTCACATATGAACATACTACCTACAGAACAATCTTGGAAAGTAACCGTAGACTTACTATCTGATTTAAAAAGTAAAGGATACACTATACCAAATGCACTTAACCAAGATTTAAGTATGGTTCGTTCACAAATAGGATTTTATAAAAGAGATCCAACAGCCCCAGAATTAATGCAAGAATTAATGAAAGGGGAGATGACATTAACACAAGTTCAAGAACAACTAATCACTATAGCTAAAAGTGAGGGGGATGCTTATGTTGAAGAATGGGAAGAAAGATTCAAAAAAGCATCTCAAGGCGAAAAAGTTACTGATATGCCTAAATTAGGTTCTAGATTCATTGTAAACGCACCTCCAGGACTTTCATCAGCTAGAATTATACTTAATAAACCAATTTCAGAAGAACGTGTTCAGGAAATAGCTGAATACGAAAATGTTATACTTGAATTTGATGATGATGTCACTATCGCTGTTTATGGTGATAGAAATAAGGTTCAAAAAGCTCTTAAAGAGTTAGGACCATTCTTTTCAGAATAAAAAAAAGATTTTTTTTATTCATTCCTATTTTTTTCCTTTTATAATTTTTTTATAATGTAGTAAATTCATTTTTTTTCTTTTAAGGTGGTTGTTTTTTATGAAAATTTTAGCAATTACAGATATTCATGGTAAAAATAATCCGAATTTTGATAAATATTTAGATAATAATGATATTGATTTAGTATTAATTTGTGGAGATATTACAGATTTCGGTCCTTTAGAATTTGTTGAAGAATTCATTAGTAATATTAAATCTAAAAATATTGATGTTTTAAGTGTTCATGGTAATTGTGATCCGAGTGGTGTTTGTGATAAAATTAATGATGTAGGTGCTGTTTGTATTCATAATAATGTAGTTTCATATGATGGTGTTATTTTATTTGGTTTTGGTGGATCTAATCCAACTCCTTTTAACACGCCTAGTGAAGTTGATGATTCTATTATTTATGAAGGTTTAAGTGATTTGTTTGAGGATTATGATTTTGTTAATGGTGAAGATGCTGCAGTGCGTATTCTTGTAACTCATGCACCTCCTTTTGATACGTTAGTTGATATGTTGCCTGATGGTGGTCATGCTGGTAGTATTAGTTTGCGTAATATTATTGAAGAGTTCCAACCTGACATAAATATATGTGGACATATACATGAAGCAAGAGCAGAAGATAAAATTAAAGACACACTTATATTTAATCCAGGACCTCTTGAAGAAAACCATGCAGTACTCATAGAACTTAACGATAAAACAAACTTCAATGCAAAATTAATTAACATAACACAATAACCAACAAAACACATCATACACAAAAAATAAAAAAACACCATTCACCACCACACCATTCCCTCCAACCAATAAAAAATATAATATAACTACCAAAAACCCCTATTTTTCAAAAAAAATATATTAATACCCTTTAATAAAACTATAAAATAATAATCAAATAATTTAATAATAATATTAAAGGAGTTACAACAATGATTCTAGTTGAAGGAACCTTTGACGGCAAAAAATACACAGAACCCTTCTCAAAAGGAGTATTATCCAGATCACTAACACGAGCCGAAGTAGGAATAACAAAAGCATATGACATTGCAATAAAAATAGAATCAAAACTAAAAGAACAAAACATAGACATAATAACAACAGAAAAACTAGTAGAATACACAATAAAAGAAATCAAAAAAGAAGACCCAGAAATAGCAGAAAAATACATGAACTGGAGAAAAATAAGACGAAGAAAAGAACCACTAATCATACTAATAGGAGGAGCATCAGGAGTAGGAACATCATCAATAGCCTTCGAACTAGCAAACAGACTGGGAATAAAAAACATGATAAGCACAGACATGATAAGAGAAGTAATGAGAAAAATAGTCTCAAAAGAACTAAGCCCAGTAATACACGAATCCAGCTACACCGCACACAACGTACTAAGAATACCGCCACCACTAGACTACGACCCAACAATAGCAGGATACAAAAGCCATATAGAAACAGTAAACATAGGAGTAGAAGCAGTAATAGAAAGAGCAATAACAGAAGGAATAAACATAATAATAGAAGGAGTACACCTCGTACCAGGATTCATAAGACAAGACATACTAGACAAAGACAATGTCATGATGTTCACATTATCATTAGAAGACGAAGAAATGCACAAAGGAAGATTATTCTCAAGATGCAGAGACGCAGGAACAGGAAGACCACTACAAAGATACCTGGATAATTTCGACTCAATACGAAAAATACACCAATACACAATCCAACAATCAAAAATAAACAACATACCAATAATAGAAAATGTTGTAGTTATGGATACAATATACTTAATGATACAATACATATCTAAAAAATATGGAGAAATATAAAAATGCTAGACAAAAAAGTAGAAGAATTAATGACAAAAAATGTCATCACAGTACAACCTGAAGAAGATGTTGTATTTGCATTCGAAAAACTAATGAAAGAAAAAATAAGTTCAATGCCAGTTATAGAAAACGACAAAGTAATAGGAATAGTAACTGCAACAGACCTGGGACACAACCTAATACTAGATAACTACCAACTAGGAACAACAGTCGGTTCAGTAATGGTTAATAATGTCGTAAGTGTAACATCACAAACAACAATAAGCGAAGCAATACTACTAATGCACGATCAACAACCTGGAAAAGGAATAATAAACCAATTACCAGTAATAGATGATGGAAAACTAGTAGGGATAATCTCTGATGGAGATATGATAGAAGCAATCTACTCCGAAATATAAAATCAATAAACTATATATACCAATTAAAACTTATATTATTAATGGCTAGACCGGAGGGCTAGGGGTCCTTTGTAAACACAAATCCCCGACATGGTGTGGTCGAAGTTTAAAGGAAGGTTATCGGAGATTATTGATGGCCTTAAAAGGTAACGTAGAAGTTTCGTCCTGCAGGATTGGTGGCGATGAAACTTTTGCTGGAGGGCAAAAGTTAATCATCCTTAAAATAGGAACGTGTCAGGCCTGGAAAGGAGCAGCTCTACTATTCACATTCGATGCTTGTAGAACCGCGAAGTGGAGTTATCTTTTGAGATAACCAACATAATTGAATTTAATCGACCTTTATACATGCCGTTTAAGAATATAAAAAAAGAATATAATACTTAAAAAAACTAAAAGTTTATATAATAGCTTAACACTAATATAATAATAATGTCGGGATGGCCCAGCCTGGTACGGCGTCGGACTGCTAATCCGATTATCTTATGATAACACGGGTTCAAATCCCGTTCCCGGCGTTTTAAAAACTCTTTTTTTAAAAAATTTTATCATTCAATGAAGAATAAAAAAACAACTCTTTCTTATTTTAAAAAAAATTATTAAAATTCTTCATCAATAGGTTGACTATGACTATACTCTAAACCAACAGGACAAGTATGGCAAGTAACACTCTCAACAAGATCAACACGAATAGTAACAGCATCCTGAACATTATGAGCAATCTTATGAGCTTCAATAAGACTCAAATCATGATTTAAAGAAGCATGCAAAGTAACCGTAGCATAGGAACCAAAATAATTCACACGAATATCATGAACACTAATAACACCATCAACCTCACCAGCAGCAGACTTTATCTCATTAACAAGACTATCATTTGGAACAGTGCCCATAATATTATTAATATTATCTTTTCCAACATCATAAGCAGTCTTTAAAATAATAAAACCAATAATCAAACCAATAATAGGATCAGCAATAGGAAAACCCAAATTAGAAACAATAACACCAACAAGAATAGCCACACTACTAAAAATATCAGTCCTTTGATGATAACCATCAGCAACAATAGCAGGACTATTAATGCTACGACCAATATTAATTATCTCACGACTAACCAAAAAATTAGTAACTATGCCAACAATAGCCATTGCAGCTGCAAGAAAAGTTGGAGTACTAATACCTGCATTAAAAAACAACTTCGAAATAGCAGTTTCTATAATCTCATAAGCAACAAGACATAAAAAAACAACAATTATCAAACCAGATATTGCCTCTGCACGGCCATGACCATATGGATGAGTATCATCTGCTGGACGATTACCTACTCTAAAACCAACAAATGCAATAATACTGGTTATAACATCACTTAAAGTATGCAAACCTTCACTAATAAGTGCAAAACTTCCACTAGTAAAACCAATACTAATATTAAATGTGGTTAAAAATAAATTTCCAAATAAAGCAACACCTAAAGCTTTATTTCCCTCATTCTTTTTTGTATTGTTACTCATATTATTCTCATTTTATAAAATAAACTTTTAACTCATAGTTTTTAATATATTCATTGCTTTTTCAATATTTTCATAACTATTTGCATAGGACATACGAACATGATTAATTCCAGTAGGACCAAAAGCTTTACCTAAAACAGTAATAACTCCTTTATCCATAGCATCTTTAACAAATTCTTCACAATCATCAATTTTTGGGAAAACATAGAATGCTCCTTCACAATTTGTAGTTTCATATCCCATGTCTTTTAAAGAATTAACAATTAAATCTTTTCTACGTTGGAACTCACTTACCATCATATTAACACTATCTTGAGGTCCAGTTAATGCTTCATAAGCTGCAACTTGACTTAAACTGGAAGCACAAGCAGTATTGTATTGATGTATTTTAAGTAGATTTTCAACAATCTCTTCATTGTTACAAGCCATATATGCAATACGAAGACCAGTCATAGCATAAGTTTTACTAAAACCGTTTAAGGTTATAACATTATCTGTAAACTCTCCTGGAGAATAATGTTTATTATTATCATAAATTATTTTTTCATATATTTCATCAGAAATTATAACAAAATCATGATCTTCTGCAAGCTCACATACTCCTTTAACATCTTCTTTATCCATAACTGCTCCGGTAGGGTTTGAAGGACTATTTAGGATTATTGCTTTTGTATCTTTTGTTATTAGTTCTGCAACAGTTTCGCTTCGTAGTTTAAAATTATCTTCAATTGGTGATGGGACGTATTTTGTTTTTGCTTCACATAATTTAACAACTGCATCATAGGATAGGAATCCTGGATCTGGTATTAGAACTTCGTCACCTTTTTGGAATAATGCTTGACCACAATTGTATAATGCTTCAGATGCTCCACAGGTTACAATAATATTATCAGGGCTTGTTTTTATATTGTTGTCTGTTTTGAATTTATCTACTATTGCTTCTCTTAGGTTTTCAAATCCTCTATTTGGTGTATAATGGGTTATGTTTTCATCTAAACCCTTTTTTATACTTTCTTTTATATTGTTTGGAACATCAAAGTCTGGTTCTCCAATTCCTAAATTTATAGCATCGGGGTTGGTATTTTCAAACATTTTACGAATTTCACTTAATTCAATACTTTTGGTTCTATCTGCAAATTCAGTCATTTTTAATCATTTATCCATTATTTTTTTTGTGGCGCATGCTCCACAGTTATAACATCCGTCTTCTTCGCACCATGGTGTTACTTGCTTGTTTTTGATTTTATTGTATTCTTCTTTAAGAAAATCTTGGTCTGTTGGAATTTTAATATTATTCCAGGGTAATTTATCATTTATCTTGTAATCTGGTATTTGGTTTTCCCATTCTTTTATTGTTACATTTCCTTTTAGGGCTTTTTTTTCTATTAGTTTTCCTACTTCAGTGTTTCCGCAGGATAGGATGTATTGTATTAATCCCATTCGTGCACTGTCGAATTTAACATCAATTCCTTTTAATGATTTTTTCATATGTTTTATCTTTTTTTTATTAGATTTTAGATTGTATTTAAACCATTGTAAAGGTGTATGTGGTTTAGGAATTAATGGATTAATACTAAATGTCATTTTTATATTATTATCTTTTGTATTTTTAAGTTTATCTATTCTCTGTATATATTCAATTAACTCATCAATATCCTCATTAGTTTCATAAGGCAATCCAATTAAAAAATAATACTTAATATTAAAACCTAAACTAACTGCATCATTTATAACTTTAAAAAAAACATCATCATTTATATCCTTGTTTATTCGTTTTCTAAGTCTTGGAATAGTTTCAGGAGCAACAGTTAATGTTTTTAAACCACTTTCTCTAAGCTTTAAAAGAATATCATAAGTAATGGATTCAATACGCATACTAGGAACACTAACAACAAAACCATCCTCCTCTAAAGAATTAACCAAATTGCCAATATCATTATAATCACTTACAGCAGCCCCAATCAAAACAACCTTATTTAAGCCAAAATCATTGCGAATCTTTTTACAATAATCAAATAATAAATCTGCACTAGCTTCTCTTTTAGGTCGGTAAAGATAGGAACTCATACAAAATCTACAACCTCTACTACAACCACGACTAATATTTAATAAAATACTATCCCTAAAAGGACTTTTATAATAATCCTCATCAGTCTCACTAATAATTGGAAAATCACACATATACGCATTATCCAAATTATCAACCAATTGCAACTCAACACAATTATCCAAATCAGGAATATAAACACCAGGAATACTACTTAAATATTCGAAATCTTTATCTAGATTATCAAAAACCTCATCTAAGATAAGCTCAGCATCACCAACAATAAAAACATCAACAAAATCAGAAATAACACTAGGATTACTACTAGCACAAGTACCACCAGCAATAATCAAAGGATCAGTGTTTCGATTGCGATCTTTTCTATTTAACGGGATATTATTATCAGATAATATTTTAACCATATTAAAATAATCCTCTTCATACTGCAAACTAAAAGCAATAACCTTAAAATCAGATAACGGACTATTAGTCTCTAAACTCCTATAATGAGGATAGGTGAAACGTTCACAAAAAGTATCATTGCGATCATTTAAAATATTATAAATTATCTGATATCCAAGATTACTCATAGCAACCCTATACTCATTAGGATAAACAAGAGCAACACGAATATCCACATCTAATGGATTTTTCCTACAAAAATTCCTCTCCATTAACATGATGCAAAAAAAATAGAAAAAATAGTAAAAAAAAATAAAAATTCGAAAAAAAGGCTTATAATCTTTTTTTTTATCTTACAATCTTTGAAATAATATGGGAATTATTATTTCCATTAACTGTAGCATTATAATATATTACATTTATTGGTGCACTATAATTTCCACCAGTAACATTATACAAATTCAAAATCACAGTACGATTAACAATATAATATACTTCTCCACTTTTATCAGTTATCATTGCAAGATAACCTTCATTATCATCTTTCAGTATCTGTATACCTTTACCTACTTCTTGAGTAGGAGTTATTGTAATTTGACTAGGTCCAGTATTAACATTTTCACTACTTGCAGAGTTATTACTATCATTTGCAGGTATCACTATATTAAGAAATATAAAACTCATAACTACAATAACTAAAAGCACAACAATAATCTTTAAATAATCTCTATTCACTATTTATTAAACCTCCCCATTATTTCCAACTATATGGATTAAATTCACTTGGTGGTATATACATTATTTCTGCAAGATTTTCATGTAATAATGCTTGATTAAGATTGGTTCCATCCTGAAGATAAACAACAGCTAATGTACGATTATAACGGTCATAGTGTTTAGCATTATCAATATCTAAACCAACAGGCTTACCTAAACATTTGTCACGAACATAATCTTTAGCTTCCTGATATCCAATTTCCCCTTTCTCAGGAGTGTTAACCCCAACAAAACGGATTTTACCAACACCTCTAACCCAAATTGTATCTCCATCAACTACTTTTGTACAAATACCACTTGCTTCATATTGTCCTGCAAGAGGATTTGGAGTGCTATCAGCAGTTGCATTACTAATTTGATAGTTTGCATTAGTAATAATATTTTCTAAACCAGAACTTAATGCAAAAGCCGCACTAATTCCACTTATCACCAAACCAATTGCAACAAGTATTAGAAATATTTTCTTTGATTTTGTATTATTCCCCTTCATAATTATAATCACAAATAAAGTATATGTAAATTATTAACTTGAAAAATCAATACTTTAAAAATGCCTCCTATAATTATTATGTATAAAACAAAGATAAAAAGGTTTACATTAAAAAAAATAACAAAAAATGAACAAAAACATAATAACACTACACATACTCTGAAAAAATAATATAAAATTTATGGTTGATGAAAAAAAATAGTCCTGGAGAAAAAAACTCCAGGAAAAAATAAACTTTTCGATTTTTTCGAACATGGTTCCAAAATGGAACTAACTCAAAAGTGTTACATCACAAACACTTTTCTGACT
>CAYSIF010000035.1:0-17414 GCA_964431035.1 uncultured Methanobacteriaceae archaeon
CAAAACAAGAAAAAAAGAAAAATAAAAACAAAAAACCTTAACTTGATAGCAATGTCTGATAGCATTGCTAGGCACTTTAAAAAACTTTGTTGTTTATTGTGTTTTTGTTCTTTTTTGGTTCCAGTTTATGATTTTTAAATGTACTCTGCTTAAAAAACCTTCTTTTGTTCTGTAAATTTTCTTTTTAAATCTAGGCATGATTTTCTGGAAACAATTCTCTATTTTATTACTTGTACGCTCAACATTCTCATCCTTAAAACAATACAAATGCTTTTTATAATAATAACACAAAGGAACCTTAAGAACCTTCTGCATAACAGGAGTAAAATCATCTAAACGATAAATAAGACTACCAATATACTCCTCAATAGCACCATAATCCTCAGAATCAAAAACACTTAATATATCATCCAATTCCTTATAAGAATTAGCAATCATATTCTCAGAATCAAAATATGCATTAGAATATTCACGTATACTCTTACGACAATTTTTAAGAAAATGAAAATAACATAACTGATGTTTAAAACCCAATTCTTCAATTACTGGACCATACTTCTTATCCAAATCAGTAGTAATATAACCCCGCTTATGCATAGGAATACTTTCACATAAAAACTCCTTAACATTTCCCTTTGTCTCTTTATCATATAATCTATAAGCTATAACACGACTAATCAAAGCATCAATAATTAAAAAGAAATAAAACCACACAGAATTAATTTTAACCCACTCAACATCAAAGACATAATAACCCGAAAAATCACCTTTAAAAGTATGTAAATCCTTATCAACATTATTAATAAAACGTTGAACCGTTTGATGAGAAATCTCAATATCAGAATAATTACCAAGATTAAAAACAGTACCATAAGTACTATTTAAAGACTCAGCAACATCAGCAAGTACAACTTCACGAACACGATACGTAAAATTAGAATTATCAGGAACCAAAGTACTTAAATCAGTTTGAAAAGTCTTACCACACTTTTTACACTTATAACGTTGAACAGAAATCTTAACCTTACCACCATCCTTAAAAACCAACTCACGAGTAGTATAACCATATTTAATAACATGACTAGCCATACAACTCTTACAAAATGGTAATTTAGACTCATAATTCACCAAACCATTTTTATAAGTCTTAAAATACTCTTTAAAACTATCAGAATTAACTTTCAACCACTTAACATATTTCGGATCCAAAAGACTGCAAAAACCATCATCAAAAACGAAAAATTTAAGTGTAGAATCATCATATACATAATTAGGAACTTTGTTTTTTATTTTTATCATATAATTAATTAAGTTCCTACCCTTTAATAAACTTAACTACTTTTATTTAACTTACAAAAACTAAAAAATATACCAAATAAACAAATAAGAATAAAATATTAAAAATTATTAAAAATTAAGCACATACCACCCAAAAAAACCCTGAAGTACAATTTCAAGTGTAAAAAAAATAAAAAACAATAAAAAGGCTTAAAACACTAAACAAAGCTCAAAAAAAACCTTATTCAAAAACACAAAGTACCACTTCAACTGTAAAAAAAAACACCACCAACCATTTCAAGTGTAAAAAAAATAACAAACTAAAAAACAACAAAGTATTTTAAAGAGCCAATTATTAAATTATGGAAAAATTGTTTTTATATTTTATTTTCTATAATCTTTTTTTGTTAGTTTTTCTGCTGTTTGGAAGCATTCTTCTATGGTTTCTCCTCGTATTGTTAGTCTTTGGTAGTTTTCAGGTCCGTGCACTACATAGTTTTTGTTTATGAAGTCTTTTAGTGGTTCTGTTGGTTTTGGTCCGTTGTAGTTTTGTATTGGTATTTCTAGGCTTTGGTAGTTTTTATGTGTTTTTTCTAGGTTTTCTATGGTGAATTCTCCTGTTATCATTTTTATTAGGTTTATTAGTGGGTTTATTCCTGTGGTTGCTGTGCTTAGGTATCTTGTTCCGCTTACTCTTGTGTTTACTTCTATTGCATATATTTGGTCGTGTTCTGGTGAGTATATTAGGTCTATGTCTATTGTTCCTTCTGCGTCTAGTTTTTCTGCTATTTCTTTTGCTTGTTTTATTATTCTTTCATTGTTGAGTCCTTTTATGTTTACTGGTCCGTATCTCATTCTGCTTATTGGGTGTGTTCCTTCTAGGTTTGTTTCTCCTTTGTATATTGGTGCGATGGGGTAGTATTTTTTGTTCCATGATGATACTTCTATGCTTATTTCTGAACCTGTTATGTATTCTTCGCATAGTGCTTCTTGGAATTCTTGGAAGTATTTTTCTATGTCTTTTTGGTTTTTACATATTTTTATGTCTTTTCCGCCTTGTCCGAATCCTTGTTTTAGTACTACTGGGAATTTTATATTGTTTAGGTTTGATTTTTTGGTGATTGTTTGTGCTTTTGGTGTTGGTATGTTGTTTTCTTGGAAGAATTTTTTTGTTTTGATTTTATCTGCACATATTTCTACTGTTTTTGGGTTGGATATTAGTACTGGTATGTTTTCTTTTTTTAGGTCTTCTTTTAGTTCTGCTACGCTTAGTAGTGGTGGGTCTATTCCTATTAGTGGTATTATTCCATCTACTTTTTCTTTTATTGCTATTTTTTTAGGTTCTTCCATTCCTCTTGGTACTATGTAGTATTTGTTTGCATCTTGGAGGTTTGGTGCTTCTGGGTTTGATTCTGTTAGTATTGTTTCTATATTGTTTTGTTTGCAGTAGTAACTAACGTCATCAAATAGTCTTGATCCTATAAAGAGTATTTTCATAATTATTTATTCCCCATTTATATGTTATTTTTTTATATTTTTTATTAGAATGTTTTTTAATTTTTTTATTGCTTCTTGTATTTCTGGTGTTAGTTGTGTTCCTAGGTCTAGGTTTTTGGGTTGTATCCCTATGAAGAGTATTTGGTATGTTTGGTCTTGTTCTAGATATTTTATTAGGTAGTTTAGTGGTAGGCTGTGTGTTGATATTGTTGTGTTTTTTATTTCTTGTTTTTGTATTATTTTTATGTGTCCTGGGGGTTTTTCCATTAGTGTTGCGTCTATTAGTATTATGTGTGTGGGTTTGTCTTTTCGTATTTTTCCTGTGAAGTTTTCTGGTACTTCTCCTGCGTTTATTAGTTTTATTTCTGGTTTTTGTATTGTTTTTTCTAGTTGTTGTATTAGTTGTGGTCCTAGTGCGTCGTCTGATCTTAGTTCGTTTCCTATTCCCATTATTGTTAGGGTTTTGTAGTTTTTTAGGAATTTTTGTATTTCTTTTTCTATCATAGTATTTGTGTTTTTATTGTTTCTAGTCCGTATCCCATTTTGTAGGTTAGTTTTATTTTTTTTGTTGTGTTTTGTGTTACTTTTTCTTCTTTGTTTAAGGGTATAAGTAGTGGGGGGTTTAGCATGGGTGTTGGAGGTAGTGTTAGTTTTTCTGTTAGTAGGGTTTTTGTTGTGATTTTTATTCCGTTTAGTGTTGCGTTTTTTGTTATTTTTAGTTTTATTGTTTGGTTGAAGTCTGTTTGTATTTGTTTTTTGAAGTTTATTTTTTGGTAGGTTGTGGTTTCTCCTATGATTTTGTGTTTTGGTTTGTAGTCTGTATCTTCGTATACTATGTGGTTGTTTTTCATGTGTATTGGTTGTATTTGGTTTATTATTCCTGTGGGTATTAGTGTGGTGTTTTGTTTTATTTGTTCTGGTATGTTGTTTATTGTTTGTGCTTGTTCTTCGTCTATTAGGGCTGTGTCTAGCATTTCGCAGATTATTAGGTCGGGCGTTTTTGTGTATTTGTATTTTGTTGCGTCTGTGTTTTTTATTGTTATGTTTTTGTAGGGTTTTGTGTTTTCTTTTAGGTATGGTAGTATTTGTGGGTTGTTTTCTATTCCGATTACTTGTTTGTAGTGTTTGCTTGTGTGTATTGTTAGTATTCCGCTTCCTGCTCCTAGTTCTATTGCTAGGTTGTTTTTATTGGTTTTTGTAGTTGTTGTTATTGCTTTTTGTAGTGTTTTTGTTCTTTTTGTGTCTTGTATTAGGTGTGTGTGGTAGTTGTTTGCTTTTAGTTTCATTTACTTTTATTTAATTTTTTTGTTTTTTTATTCTGGGTCTAGGTGTTCTCCGTTTGCGGTACTTGTGAGTTTTACGTGGTCTACTCCTTTGATTCTCATCATTCTTTCTGTGAGTTCTCTTATTTTGTTAACGTCTCCGTTTACTACTATTACTTCCATGCAGTATTTGTTTGTCATGTGTATGTGCATGCTTGCGCTTATTTCGTCTCTGAAGTCGTGTTGTGTTTCTGCTAGTGCTTCCATTACTCCTGTGAAGTAGTGGTCGTAGATGACTGTGATTATTCCGATTCTTTCTCCTTCCATTTCGTTCATCCATTGGTATCTGACGATGTAGTCGTTTAGTGCGTCTCTGATTCCTTTGGATCTTGATTTGTATCCTCTGTCTTTTAGTACTTCGTCGAAGTCGTCTAGTAGTTTTGTTGGTAAGGACATGCTTATTCTCATCATGGTTTTAATACTCTCCCGAAAAATAAATAAATTTTATATTTTATTAAAAAGTAATATTTTTTTATAAAATATTATAATTTTAGTAATAATAAATATTAAATTTGTAGTATTTAAAATTTTTTTTTACTATAATAGGAAAAAATAGAATTATGAGCATATTAAAACTTGAAGATTGTAACCTACATTACCAAATAAAAGGTAAAGGTCCAACACTAGTATTCCTACATGGCCTAAGTGATGATTTAAGATTTTGGGGTAAACTTGTAGAATTATTTGAAAACGAATACACAGTACTTACTGTAGACTTAAGAGGTCATGGAAAAAGCACAACTAAAAATGGAACAATCAATAATAAAAAATTCAGCCAAGACATATATCAACTTTTAAACCACTTAAACATTAAAAAAGCCACATTTATAGGTTTTAGTTTAGGAGGAACAGTAACACTAAACTACATAATAGATTACCCGGAAATGGTTGAAAAAGCAGTGCTTATGAGTACATTTGGAAGAATATCCGATGATTTAAAATATGTTCACAAAGACATCTATAAAAAATTAGAAAAAGGATTAGGTGAATTCTACAATGCAATGATACCACTAGTCCTACCAGAAGACCTTATAAACGATAATCCAGAACTTATAGATAAAGGATACCAGAATTGTCTTAAAAAAAATCAAGAAGCCATAAAAGAAACAATACAAGCATATTACCAATTAGATATTGAAAATCATCTTAAAAATATTAAACAACCTGTTTTAATAATTGGTGGAAGAGATGATAAACTCCTATCACCATATAAAATGATGATTAGAATGTTTGAAGAAATAGAAGATTCCAGAATCCTATTTTTAAAGGACACTAAACATAATATTCTTATACATAGAAATATTAAGAAGGTTTATAATTTAATTAATAGTTTCCTAAAAGAATAAAAAAAATAATATAAATTTTATTGTAAGAGTTGATAGTATTCTCCATCTCGTCTTTTAATTTTTCGAAGAATTCCTTTAAGCTCTAAAGATAATATTATATGATACATTTGGAAATTTGATATCTTATGAGGACCATATAATAAATGTCCTTCAAGAATATAACGTGGCACCTTATTTTCTTCATTAACAATACTTCTTATTACTTCCAATGCATTATATTCTCTTTTATTTAATTCCAAAGTTAATATATCTTCCTTGGTACCTACAACATTTAATTCTTCTGTTACATTTAAAAGATTTATTATTTTAGTTGAATATGAGTATTTTATTAGTTTTTTATCTGTTAAATCTGATAATACATCATGTAAATTGTGTTCGTGCATGTCTAAATCGTCTTGTAAGACTTTCATTGGCACTCCATCAGGATAATCATCACTGAATTTTTTCACTGCTTCCAGTATCTCGTTTTCTTTCTCTGTTATATTTATCATAATTTCTCTTTTTTGTTTTCTATTATTTCATTTATGAAATATTGATGTATTCTTGTATCTTCAGTTAGTTCTGGATGAAAACTCATTGCAATGTTATGTTTTTGTTGTATTGCTACTATTGTATCATCTAATGTGCATAATATTTTTATATCTTCTTTTGATTTATCATAGGATAATAGTGTTGGTGCTCTTATAAATACTCCAGGATATTTGTAGCCTAGTATGTCTAATTCTGTTTCGAATGAGTCTTTTTGTCTTCCAAAACTGTTTCTTCCTACGTTCATATCCATTAAACCTAGTAGTGGTTGTTCATAGTTGGTTTCTTTTGCAAGTAATACCATTCCTGCACATGTTCCAAATATTGGAATATTTTCATCATGTATTACTTTATCTATTCCTCTTTCGAATAGTATTTTTCCAATTACTGTAGATTCTCCACCTGAGATTATTAAACCGTCACATCCAGATACATCATTTGCATATCTTACGGTTTTTACTTCTGCTTCTATGTTCATTTCTTCTACAGTTTTACATGTTATATCGTAGTGTTCTGAAACTGCACCTTGTAAATTTAGTATTCCTATTTTTAACATTTTTATAGCCATATCCAAAAAAAATTATTGTGTCATTTTTTTATTTTTTGAAAAAAATTTTTATAATAAAAAAATATGGTAATTTTAAAAAAAAAGTTATTAGAAAAAAGAATAATATTTATTTATTCGTTTTTCTTGTTTATGTTATCTATTGCGAATTTAGCACCGACAACAACGAAGTTTTTCTCATCTTCTAATAGTTTTTCAGCACTTTCTAATGCTCTTTTATCTCCGATTCCTCCAAGAGCCCAAATTGCTGCTCCACGTACTTTCCAGTCTTCATCGTCAACAACTGCAAGTAGTGGTTCTACTGCTTCTTCTCCCATATAGGATAGTGCTGTAGATGCTTCACGGCGAACCATTTTGTTTCCATCATATAATAGTTCTATAAGTGGATCTATTGCTTTTGGGTCTTTAATGTATCTTATTACTTTACATGCTCCTTTTTTGATTTCACGATCATTTCCTTTTAGAGCATCTATTAGTGGATCTATTGATTCTTTTGAGTTGAATTCTAATTGTCCTACAGCTTCTTCAACAACAAATTCATCATCAGATTTTAAATCTTGAATATATTCCTCTATTGATTTAGACATTTTTAAGAACCTACCTCTAATTTTATAAATATTTTTAAAATTTTTCTATAATATTATAATATTATGTAAAAAACTAAATAATATATTTAATTAAAATATTATTTTAATTGTTTTTAAAAAAATGATATTTTATAAAAAATATTTATTATTATTATTTTTTTTGAGTTAATTATTATGATTAAAGTTAATGTAATACCTGGTGATGGTATAGGTAAAGAAGTTATGGTTGCAGGTGTAAGTGTTCTTGATAAACTAGGTTTAAATATAGATTATACGTATAGTGAAGCTGGTTTTGAATTATATGAGAAAATTGGTGATAATTTACCAAGTGAAACTATTAAAGAGTCTTTGAAATCTGATGCTACTTTATTTGGTGCTGTTACTAGTGTTCCTGGTGAGAAAAGTGCTATTATTGAACTTCGTAAGGCTTTGAATGTTTATGGGAATTTACGTCCTGTTAAATCTTATCCAGGTATTAACAGTTTATATGATGATGTTGATTTTTTAATTGTAAGAGAAAATACTGAAGGATTATACTCCCAAGTTGAAGAAGATTATGGAGATAAGGTTATTAGTAATCGTATTATAACCCGTGATGCTTGTAGGCGTATTTGTGAGTTAGCATTTAAGCAATGTGTAAATCAAGGTCGGAGTAAGGTTACTTTTGTTCATAAGGCCAATGTTCTTAGGAAAAGTGATGGTTTGTTTAAGGATATTTTTTATGATGTTAGTAAGGATTATCCTAGTGTAAGTGTGGATGATTTTTATGTTGATGCTGCTGCTATGTATTTAGTTAGTGATCCTGGTCGTTTTGATGTTGTTGTTACTAGTAATTTGTTTGGTGATATTTTATCTGATGAGGGTGCTGGTATTGTTGGTGGTTTAGGTGTTGCTCCTTCAGGTAATGTTGGTGATGAGTATGGTTTGTTTGAACCTGTTCATGGCTCTGCACCAGATATTGCTGGAGAAAACATTAGTAATCCATTAAGTATGATTCTTACAGTTAGTATGATGCTTGATTATTTAGATGAATCCTATTATGCAAGTAAAATTAGAGATGCTGTGGAGATTGTTTTAAAAGAAGGTAAAGTTAGAACTCCTGATTTAGGTGGTTCTAATAAGACTTTAGAAGTATCCTATGAAGTTAATAGGAAATTAGAGGAAATATTATAAAAAAAAATTTTATGGTTTTAGGTTTTGATTTATTTATGTTAAATATTACAACTTTTCTTGATGCAAATGCTTTACGTTTAGACAAAGATGTTTTTTATTGTCCGGAAACAGAAACACGATACAATTCTCGTGAACTTTTAGGAATAGTCTCACAATTAGGTAGAAACCTAAAAGAAAGAGAAATAAAAATGGGAGACCGTGTTCTAATTTATCTTAAAAGTTCTCCAGAATATTTATTTAGCATGTTAGCATGTTGGAGAATTGGTGCTGTTGCTGTTCCCACCAATAGAGTATATAAAAAAAGCGAACTAGAATACCTAATCAATAACTCCGAAGCCAAACTAGTCATAACAGATACAGAAGGAGAAAAACTAATAAAAGAAAACTTTAACATTAACACTCTCATTCCACAAAATATTAACACCTTTAAGGATTCAGAAATTTTACCTGCTGCAAATACAAGTTGGGATACCTTATGCCAATTACAATATACCAGTGGAACTACAGGCAAACCTAAAGGCAGTATGCTAACACATGGAAATTGGTTTGCAAGCATACATAACGAAGCAGATGTTTTAAACCTCAAAGAAGATGACACTGCACTAATAATCTATCCCATGGCTCATGTAGGCTTAAGCTGGGGAATATCAGCACTACATGTCGGAGCACTATACATAATGATGGAACGCTACAACTTTGATGACTACAAACGCCTAATTGTAAATGAAAAAGTAAGCGTACTATCAGGAATGCCACCAATCATACACAGCCTAACCAACCTAGAATCACAAGATATAAACTGTTTCGACACCGTCCGTGAAATAATAAGTGGAGGAGGACCACTACACAAAACCATATGGCGAAAATTCACAGAAATGTACAACATACCAATAATTAACGCATACGGATTAAGCGAAACAATAGTAATAGGTACAGGAACAGTAATCCGACCAGAAGACTATGCAGAAGCAGACCGTTTCGAAAGTGTAGGCCACCCAGTATGCTTCAGTGAATGCAAAATAGTAGACACCGAAGACTCCAACAAAGATTTAGACAAATACCAATGCGGAGAAATCATGCTACGAGGACCAGCAATTGCAAAAGGTTACTGGAACATGCCAAAAGAAACCAAAGAAGTATTCCGAGAAGATGGATGGTTTTTAACAGGAGACATCGGATACATAGACAAAGACAACCGCCTATTCGTCACAGACCGAAAAAAAGACATGATCGTAATGAGCGGATGGAAAATCTACCCAACAGAAGTCGAAGACACACTCCTAAAATATGAAAAAGTTTCAGACATAGCAATATTCAGCATACCAGACGAACACCGAGGAGAACTACCAGTAGCAGCAGTAATCTGGAAAAAAGAAGAAGACAAAGAAGGACTAATACAATTCGCCCGTGAAAACCTCGCAGGCTACAAAGTCCCAAGACGCATCTACTCCACAGACAAACTCCCACGAGTCAACGACTGGAAACTACTAAGAAAAGAATTAATAAATATCTTCGAACCTAACCTAAAATAAAAATCTATAGTTTAATTCAACAAAATTTATAAAACAATACATATAAAAATTACTATTAAAAAATACCATTTTTCATTATTTAGATAAAAATAGTATTGGGGTGGAGAAAAATACTGGTTTAAAATACTATTTAAATAATTTTTTATATCACCATAACTTCAATCACACTTCTTACTATTTCTAAGATAAATATGAAAAATTTAAATTAATAAGGATTGATTACAATGACAATAAACAATTTTTCAAAAAAATACCATTTTTTAAGCAACTATCATAAAGTACCTGTGTACTACAATGGTTTAACCTATAAAAATAGTGAAGCAGCATATCAAGCACAAAAGACATTAAACCCAAAAATACGTGAAAAATTTACCAAATTAGAACCCCACGACTCAAAAATGTTCGGACAAACTGTAGATTTAAGACCTGATTGGGAACAAATAAAAATAGGAATAATGGCAGAAGTAGTACATCAAAAATTTAAACAAAATCCTAAACTAATACCAAAACTACTTGAAACAAAAGATGAAGAATTATTAGAAGGAAATACATGGCACGACAATTGTTTTGGAGATTGTATATGTCCAAAATGTGAAAATAAAAAAGGTGGAAACTTCCTTGGAAAAATATTAATGAGTGAAAGAGAATACTGGAAAAATAAATACTCACAAATTAAACAAACAGAAATATAAGTTAATAATAAAAGCTTGACTTACTAACTTATTACAAATAACTTAAGCAATATACATTTTTCATAGAATATTCTGTGTACATGATTTAAAAAATTTGATATTTATTTAGTTGATGATTAAGGCAATTTTTGGTTGATGATTAATTGATTTTTAGGTTGATGATTAATTTTTTAAAATGCCTTAAAATCCTTATTTTTCCATTTAAAGAGATTTAATTAAAAATAAAAAATTTGTGTTGGTTGATGATTAATTGAAATTTTGGTTGATGATTAATTGATTTTTAGGTTGATGATTAATTTTTTAAAATGCCTTAAAAATATTATTTTATCAGTTAAAATACTATTTTAATTAATATATTCTTTTATTCCAGTAATCCTTTCAATATCTGAATAACTCCAATAATCATTTTGCCAATGATAATATACATTTTTTCTTTTTTTGAAAATTCTGAAAGGTTTAATTGTGTTATCATAAATATGGACAATATCACAAATTTCTAACAATTTAGGTATTCTGCTAATTGACTTTTCGAATCTTGATTTAATTTTATCTTTTGGAACATTATGTCCTCCCATAGATTCTCTCATATTTACTCTAACCATATTTATTTTATAATCAGATGTAAGAACATAAATACACCTAATGAAATATCCTTTATTTTTAGCTTTTTTAAGTAGATTAAGATTCCTATCTGTGGAAAGTACAGTTTCAAATGTAAAATCAGATCCCTTTTCTACCATAGATTCTCTAAGTTCTTCAGCCTTTACTGCAGCTTCTAAATCATCACATAAATTAACTTTTTTAATTTCATCAGCATTGATATAAACACCAACAGTTTTTACCATTCGTGTTATAGTGGTTTTTCCACTACCATTGGGACCTGCAAATATTACGATTTCTGGAAATCTATTTTTAATCTTCGGCATAAACTCTCTTTCCATCAGGATATTCTAAATAAGCACGTTTATTTTTATCATCATAACGTGCAATAGGGAGTCCTTTGATTTTACATATCTCCATATCTATTCTAATGGATTCTTCAAATCTTTTAGTTAGTTCTTCATCAGAAATTCCACACATTGAATCTAATTCATTTTTTTCTAACAAAAATATCACCACCATAAATAATAAAAAGATATTAAATAAGAATAATTACTTTTTAAACACAATAATTAAATTTATTTAGTGTGATTTAAATAGAAAATTCTTCATTTTTCTAAAACATTTTAAATACCTCAATACTGAGATGTGAGATTTATCTTATTGAGTATAATTAATAAGCCATGTAATTATTTAATATATATTTTAATTATTATTTAAATAACTTAATGTATACTATTTTCTCTGATTGAAAAATATTTTTTAAGATGAGAAAATTTCAATATTATTTGATTTATTTATGTGAAAAAAAATAGTTGTGTTTATTTTTGTTAAAGTTTAAATAAAAAAAAAGGAGAAGTATGGAGTGTTTAGAATTGTGATAGCATTTCTATGAATGCTGGGCTGTTGATGTCTGCTATTGGTTCTCCTGTTTCTAGTTCTTTGATTTTTTCCATGTCTTCTTTTGTTAGTTCGAAGTCGAATATGTTGAAGTTTTGTTGCATTCTTTCTTCTTTTGTTGATTTTGGGAAGACTATGATTCCTCTTTGTATGATCCATCTGAGTATTATTTGTGCTGTGGATTTGTTGTGTTTTTCTGCTATTTTTGTTAGTGTTGGGTTGTTGAATATGTTGTTTCTTCCTTCTGCTAGTGGTCCCCATGCTTCTATTTTTGTTCCGAATTTTTCTTCGTGGAATTGTTCTGTTCCTTGTTGTTGGTAGTATGGGTTTATTTCTATTTGGTTTACCATTGGTGTGATTTTTGAGTGTAGTGCTAGGTCTGTGAATCTTGATTCTGAGAAGTTGCATACTCCTATTGCTTTTGCTTTTCCTTCTTCGTATAGTTCTTCTACTGCTTTCCATGTGCTGTAGATGTCTCCTGTGTTTTGGTGTAGGAGGTATAGGTCTATGTAGTCTGTTTGTAGTTTTTCTAGTGAGTTTTTGAATGCTTGTTTTGTTGTTTCGTATCCGTATGAGTATGGGAATACTTTTGTTGTTAGGAATAGTTCTTCTCTGGGTATTCCTGATTCTTTTATTGCTTGGCCTATTGCTTCTTCGTTGAAGTATGCTTCTGCTGTGTCGAAGTGTCTGTATCCTGTTTTTAGTGCGAGGAGTACTGCTTCTTTTGTTTCTTCTGGAGGTATTTGGAATACTCCAAATCCTAGTTGTGGTATTTTTATGTTGTTTTTTAGTGTTATGTATTCCATGGTTTTTTTCACCTTTTGTTTATAGTATTATGTTTTTTCCTTATATAAATGTTTCCTTAGGAAACAATTTCTCTTAGAAAAAATTTATAAAATAAAAAAAACAAAAAAATAAAACACTATGACACTACCAAAACAATTCACAAAAGAAAACCAAGAAAACATCCTAATATACCACTACACAGAAGAACTAGTAAACGACTTCACACAATACATAGACAAAAACCGAAACGACCCAGACATAAACAACACAGAACTACCATTCCTACTAAGAATAAGATGCACAAAACAAACCACACAAAAAGACCTAGTAAAACTATTCAAAGTAAGCGACGGATACACAGCAAAACTACTAAAAAAATTCGAAGACAAAGAATACATAACCCGAAAAGAAAACCCAGAAAACAGAAGACAAAAAATAGTAACACTAACAGAAAAAGGAAAAGAAAAAACCAACCAAATACTAACACAAATCAAAACCTGGGAAAACCAACACACACAAAACCTAACCCAAGAAGAAACAAAACAACTCAAAAAACTACTATACAAATACCTAGAAAAATAAAAAAGTAAACCCTTAATAAATAAAACAAACATAAAATTATAAAAACAAATACTATTTTTTAATAAAAATTTATACAAAAAAATTCACTACTAAAAAAAGGGGGAATAAAAATAAAAGGAAAAGATAAATGCACTATTTTAAAAGACATAAGACAAAAAATTGCAGAAGAAAATAATATAGATTTCAAATCTCGTGAATGCACAATTGAAGAAGATTGTAGTGGAACTTGTCCTGCATGCGAAGACGAAATTACATACCTAGAAGAAGAACTTGAGAAAAAGAAAAAATCTGGACAAAACATTCAAATTCAAAATATTTACAAAGAAGAAAGAAAAAAAGACAAAAATAACATTTCTCAAGAAGATAAACTTAATACCTCTAAAAAAGAAGAGGAAGTTGATTTTGGACAATTGGAACCCCCAGTAGAGGGTTATTTAGAACCCGATTTAGACTCAATGGAACCCGAAGAAAATATGGTGGGAGAATCAGAACCAACTTTAGAGCCCTATAAAACTCTCGGATTGTCCTATAAAGAAGATTATTATCCTTTTTCAGATGAAGTTGAAGAGGATAATCAAACAAATAAAAAATTAGATCCAGACGATCCAAATTCACCATTTTTTAAAGGTTTAGTCATAAGTGATGAGATATTTGAAAAAAAAGAAAAAAAGATAGATAAATTAAAAAAAATATTTAAACGAAAAAAATGAGTTTTAAAATTGATTTAACCGGAATTAGCAAATTAAGAACATATACTGATGATAATTCCGTATCTTCACTCGTTGTATCTAAAGGATGTTCTCTTAAATGTGCATATTGTATTAATCCAGAAACATGGGATAACTCAACAAAAACTAAAAAGTTCAATGCAGAAGAATTATATAACGAGCTTAAAAAATATAATATTTATTATCTAGCAACTGGTGGAGGAGTGATTTTTGGAGGTGGTGAACCTTTATTACATCATTCTTTTATTAAAGAATTTATTGAAAAATATAAACATACTGGTTGGAAATTTACATTAGAAACTTGTTTAAATGTTAAAAAAGAATATTTAGAAGAACTTATTAATCTTATTGATTTTTTTATAGTTGATATAAAAGATATGGATAAAAATAGGTATGAACTTTATACAAAAGGAGATTACGATTTATTTATATCCAATCTTAAGTATTTATTAAAAAATGTTGGATTCGATAAAATTTTATTAAGAGTGCCAATAATTCCTAAATTACATACTTCTAATGAAGCAGAAGATAATTGTAAAAAACTTAAAGATATGGGATTTAAAAATATTGAAATTTTTAAATACATAGATCCTGAAAAAATTAATAAAGAAATATCTAATATTGCTAAACTAAATAAAAAATATTTTTTAAATTATATACAAAGTGTAGAAAAAGAATAAAATGATGAATTATTTATAAATCATCGTACCAATACCATTTGTTGTGAAAATCTCAAGAAGCAAAGAATGTTTTTTCCTACCATCAATAATATGACAAGACTTAACACCATCTTCAATAGCCTTCACACAAGTCTCAATCTTAGGAATCATACCACCAGTAATAATTCCATCTTCAATAAGACCAGGTACTTCATCAACTTTAATTTTTTGAATTAAACTTGACGGATCTTCTGGATCTCTTAAGACTCCTGGAACATCAGTTAAAATAATTAATTTTTCTGCATCTAATTCTCCAGCTATTGCACCTGAAACTGTATCTGCATTTAAATTTAATGTTGTACCATCTTCAGCTATTCCAATTGGAGATACTACTGGAATATAATTATTTTTAGTGAATAATTCTAATACATCAGGATTTATATTTTTTACTTCTCCTACTAATCCTAAGTCTATTTTTTCTACTTCTCCAGTTTCTGTGTTTTTTAATTCATGGATTTTTTTAGATGCTTGTATGAGTTTATTATCTTTACCGTTGATTCCTACTCCTTTTCCATCACATAAACATATTTGACTTACAATGTTTGTGTTTATGTTTCCAACTAGAACCATTTTAACAATGTCCATTGTTTCTTCATCAGTTACACGTAACCCTTTAATGAATTTTGGTTCTTTACCTAATTTACTCATACTTCTTGTTATTTCTGGTCCACCACCATGAACTACTATAGGTTCCATACCTACATATTTAAGAAGTACAGTATCTCTTGCAGTAGATGCCATAGACTCCTTATCAATCATAGCATGACCACCATACTTAATCAAAATTTTCTTCTTATAAAACTGTTTTATGAAAGGAAGTGCTTCAACTAAAATAGTAACATTATCCATAATCTAATTAAACTCCATTAATTATACTAAATTTTTTTAAAAAAAAATATATTAAAACTGTTTTTTTGTAATAAATAAAAAAAAAATTATTTATTATTCGAGAGGTACAATTCAACTTCACTTATGAAAATTTCCGCATGTTTCTATTTGTTCTTTAGCTATTTCCTCAGTAATATTATTAATAGCTTGATAATCAGAATCATCCCTTAAAGAAAAAGCTTCAGAAAAATAGTTATATAATTCATTACTAAAATAACCTTTGTTAACAAATTCCTTACCAAAAAAACTTATTACTCCAGAATGTTTTTTAGTATAAAAATTTTTACTTAATGTTAATGCTTTAGCTGCAAGAAAAATTGCATAATATGAAGAACTAACTGAGGTTTCATAAAGTTCGGATTGATATAAAACTTTGCTTGAAATTAATCTTTCTCTTGCTTTATTCATAAAATCCTCAACTTCACCCAATTATAAGTCCCTCCTTCATCACATTAGTTAAAAAAGAGTAATTTTTAGTCTTATTAAACATTTCTTCACTTATTACATGTGCAGAAATTAATTCATCCTGATTTAAACCTATATTAGTTATTTGGTTTCTTAAAACTGGCCAAATTTTGTCTCTATGGTTACTTATTATTAGAATATCAATATCTGAGTATTTTGTATCCTCATGTCTTGCAACTGAACCATAAAGTATTATCTGTTTAATATATTTTGAATTAATTTTATTAGCAAAATCTTGAGCAATTTCTATTCTATTATTCATAGACCAAATATCACTCCTTTTAAATTTTATATTCATATATACTCTTTAAAAATTACAATATAAATAGTTTATCAATATTTAAAAAATAAATATTAGAATATAGTGAAAAAAGAAACACAATAAAGCCCAAATACAAATATAAAAACAAAAATTTAACAAAAAAAATAGAAATAACCAATAAAAGATATTTTTTTATACTAACAAAAAATAAATAAACAAATATATTATCATAAAATAATATGATTAATTTTTATATAATATTTTAATGTGAGACGATTAAATTATGCCTAAATTTGATAACACACCAAAAAACGGACACCGCATACAAGGATTTTCAAGCGAAACATTCATAGATGCAAGAGAACTACTCGAAACCTTAAACCTAAAAGGAAATGAAGTACTACTAGATCTTGGTTGTGGAGACGGACACCTATCATTTGAAGCAATAGACCTACTCAATGATGAAGGAACCGTTATAGCAATGGACATGTACAAACCAAGTATCATTGACCTACATAAAGACGTAGATGAACAAAAAATACCAAACCTAATACCAATACTTGCAGATATAACAGAAGGCTGCGACTTAGAAGAAGAAAGTGTTGATATTATTGTTTTAGTAAATGTATACCACCACATTAATGCTGCAAGAAAAGTAGATGAAACAATTGAAGAAATGAAACGCATACTAAAACCAGGTGGACGCGTATGCATAATGGAATATAAAAAACAAAAACAAGAAAAAGGTGGACCTAAATACCAAATGAGAGTAAGCCACGAAACAGTAATCGAATCATACAAAAATCATGACTTCAAATTAGAAAAATTAGATGAAAATGTTGGAGAAGACATACCTGAAGGTAAATCCCACTATCTTGTAATATTTGAAAAATAAGAAAATTTTCTCTAGGGACTGTCCACGAATAGTGTTTTTATAAATTTTATTTTTTGAACTCTTTTTATT
>CAYSIF010000036.1:0-17226 GCA_964431035.1 uncultured Methanobacteriaceae archaeon
GTTTACGGCCAGGACTACCCGGGTATCTAATCCGGTTCGCGCCCCTGGCTTTCGTCCCTCACCGTCAGGTTCGTTCCAGCTAGCCGCCTTCGCCACAGGTGGTCCTCCAAGGATTACAGGATTTCACCCCTACCCCCGGAGTACCGCTAGCCTCTCCCGACCTCAAGCCTAACAGTATCCTCAGCAATTCCCGCAGTTAAGCTACAAGATTTCACCAAAGACTTATTAAACCGGCTACGAACGCTTTAGGCCCAATAAAAACAGCTACCACTAGAGCTGCCGGTGTTACCGCGGCGGCTGGCACCGGTCTTGCCCAGCTCTTATTCCAAAAGCTCTTTACACTAATGAAAAGCCATCCCGTTAAGAATGGCACTTGGGATCCCCCCGTCGCGATTTCTCACATTGCGGAGGTTTCGCGCCTGCTGCGCCCCGTAGGGCCTGGAACCTTGTCTCAGGTTCCATCTCCGGGCCCTTGCTCTCACAACCCGTACCGATAAACGGCTTGGTAAGCCATTACCTCACCAACTACCTAATCGGCCGCAGACCCATCCTTAGGCGAAAAAAACATTTAAACAAAATACCATTACAGGAAAAATCATCTATCCGGTATTAGCCCCAGTTTCCCAGGGTTATCCCAGTCCTAAGGGTAGGTTATCCACGTGTTACTGAGCCGTACGCCAAGAATCTAAATTCTTTCGACTTGCATGGCTTAATCGAATCCCAATAGCAGTAGCTTCTGCCAGGATCAAACAGATTTGACAGAAAAAACATTAGTATCAGAAAGTACACTAAAAAAAATAGACAGAGTAATAAACACACATAAAATATGTTATTTGATAATAATCAATTATCACCACATCTACTAAACCAACATCAAACCATAATAATAAAGTATTAGGTCCTCATGAAAATAAATATATTAAAATTAATAATTTTACTACATGTGGAAAACAGTCATCATAGTCATAATGAAAAATTCATTGTAACTTAGACCAACGCCATAAAACATATAGTACATCTATTACACAAAACTATGACAATAACAAAATTAATTTGAAACTATTGCAAAAAATTTTTATTTAAAAAATATCCCAAAAAAAGCACTTAAGATTCAAAAATAATATAAAAAAAATAAACTATAAATAAAAAACTAATAAATTTAGAAAAAATAGATAAATTAAATATAAATAAGTATTCAATTAATTAAAAAATAGATTTATATTGTTTTTGGAAATTGTATAAAAATAAAAAAAAGAAAAAATAGGAGAATTAGAATTTGTCAATAACTTCTCCGAATAATTTGATGGATTCTTCAACATCTTTACCGACAGGGGAACCTACTACGTATTGAGTTACGCCCATGTCACCTAAAGCTTCTATCTTAGGTACGAATTCATCAGGAGTACCACATACAGAGAATGCTTCTAGTAAATCGTCATCTACTAAACCTATTGCTCCACCGAAGTCTCCTTTACCTAAGCATTCACCGATTTTGGTGTTAATTCCTTCAGGTAATCCGTGTCTTTCGATAACTACAGGAGGTGCTCCTGCTGCAATGAATGCTACAACTATTCTTGCTGCATCTTTTGCTTTTGCAGAGTCTGTTCCAATAGATGTGGATGTGTATGCAGTTACATCGAAGTCAGCTATGTTTTTACCAGCAGCTTCTACACCTTTTGTGATTAATGGTACTGCTGCTTCGAAATCTTTAGGGTTAGATGCGTTAATTAAACAACCGTCAGCAACTTCTCCAGAAGTTTCTAACATTTTTGGTCCTTGTGCACCCATGTACATTGGGATAGCATCTTGTACAGCTTTTACTCCACCTAAAACTGCTCCAGTTTCAGTTTTTTCTCCAGAGGTTAAAGCTTTAACATCAGCAATTGCTTGTTTTACAGTACTTACAGGTTTGGTCCATTCAATTCCTAAAGCATCAAATGTTGCTTTGTCTCCAGGTCCAATACCGAAGGTAGCTCTTCCATCAGATAATTCATCGATAGTTGCAATTGCACTTGCAGATACTGCAGGGCTACGTACATATGGGTTAGTTACTCCAGGTCCTAATTTAATAGTGGAGGTTTCTTTAGCGATTAATGCTAAAGTTGCATATACGTTTTTGTTGTTGTAGTGGTCAGTTACCCATACATATTCAAATCCTACTTCTTCTGCTAATTTTACTTTTTTAACAATATTGTCCAAAGGTTCATTTGGAACAAATTCGATACCGAATTTCATTTATTATCACCATATTAAATTATATATAGTTACTTATAAAGTATTTGTTATTAAAATAAAATAGAAAAATTTAAATATAAAATATATAATTAAATTCATAAAAATTTAATAATATAATAAAATTCACAGAAAGGTAAAAATAAATATGGAGATACGAGAACTAACAAAAGAAACAAGAAACCGTGCAATTGAATATAATAAACCCAAAGAATTAGAATATTTATCTGCAAGTTGGTATCAGGAAGATTTATTATATTCGGGAAAAGGAAAAACATTATTTATAATAATACCAACCCCTGGTTGTAGTTGGGCACTAGGACCTAGTGGCGGTTGCACCATGTGCAGTTATATTCATGATTGTTACTTAAAACCTATAGAAACAGAAAAAATAATCGAATTATTCAAAAAACAATACAATAAATATTTAGATGAAATAAAAGAAGATTACAATAATGGTGAAAAAATAGGAATAAAATTATTTGCTTCTGGAAGTTTTTTAAATCCTGAAGAATTACCTATTGAAGCACGCAACAAAATATTAAACATCATAAAAGATACTGAAGAAATTAGTGAAATTGTTATTGAATCTAGACCTGAATATGTTACAAGTGAAAGAATAAAAGATATCTTTAAAATAATTGATAACCGATTATTAGAAATAAGTATAGGTTTAGAAACATCTAATGAAGAAACACGTCTTGAAAAAATTAACAAAGGTTTCTCAAATAAATCATATGAAAAAGCTGTGAATATTATTAATGAATTAAAAAATGAATACAATATTAAAACTAAAGCATATATTTTTATTAAACCTATTTTAATTAGTGAATCTGAAGCTATTGATGAAGCAGTAGAAACTGGAAATTATGTTGAAAGTATTGGTGTAGATCGTATAAGTTGTTGTCCTGCAACAATACATAAAGGAACATTAATGGAAAGATTATGGAGAAGAAATTCATATAATCCTCCATGGATTTGGACAACTGTAGAAGTCATAAACAGAATACGGAAAAATGTTAAAATACCTGCATTATTAGATACTTCAGGTTTTGGTTCAAGAAGAGGACCATACAATTGTAAAAAATGTAATAAAGATTTAAAACATAAAATAATAAGTTCTAATTTTACACAAGAAATAATAGAACATGATTGTGAATGTAAAAAAGAATGGTTAGCTGAAGTTAAATTTTCAAATTTAACACAGTCAAAAACTAAGATAAAACATTTACCATTATATTAAAAAATATTATTTATGAATAAAAATATAATATATTAATTATATTATTGAATTTGTATTTTGGAGGTTTGGATTTTTTTGAAAAATGAACTTATTAGTGTAATAGCAATAATATTAGGTTTTATGACACTAATTTTTCCAATTTTTGGAGTTGTTGTTGCAGGAGATATTCTCGGATTATCTGTTCTGTTATTAAGCATATTTTTATTAGTATTTGGTTCTGCTAATATTGAATATGAAAAAATGAAAAGTTTGTGTTATATTATACTTGGAGTTATAATGCTATTTCTTGCAATAAGTATGATTTTTAATCCGCTTTTAATTTCATTTTTAGCTGCTATTAGCATTTATCTAGCAGGTTTATTATTAATCATAATTGGAATAATTGTTGTTATTACTGCTAGAGATAATCGTTATGGATTTTGGACAGGTATTATTGGAATTTTAATGGGTGCAATTTATATTGTTATTTCAACATATATTGACAATCCATTTATACTTGGATCTTTAATTGGAATTTGGTTGATTATTGCGGGAATTTTTAACTTATCAAGTTAATTAATTTTTTTTATAAATTTTTTAATTTAGAGTATGTTGATTTAATCATTATTTTATTGTAATCTGATGTGTTAATATATTCTAAGAATTCTAATATTTCTTCTATTTCTTCTATTTTTCTTTTATTATTTTTTTCAGTATTTTTTATACGAGATATACTATTTTCTTTAAAATTGGTATTGTTTTCTGTTTTTTCTAGTATTTCCCATAATTGTTTATCTATGTTTTGTGTTTTTGCAATGTCGAATGTTTCTTTTAGTAGTGCTGATACTCCTTTAGTGTAAGTGCTTCGTAGTATTTTTAGTTTTGATGCATCTCCTGGTTTTTTGCTGATTATTTTTGTTTCTATAATGTTATTTAGGAATTTTAGTTTTTCTGTTTCTTGTCCTGATATTAGTAGTAATTGTAATTTTTTTATATTTCCTATTATTGCTCCGTCTATGAATTTTTCTGGAAATAACTTGTTTATTTTTTCTGTGGTTATTGGGTTTATGTTATTTAAGTCTAGGTATAGTCCATTGTATATTTTTGAGTATTTTTTTGCTGTTGGTAATGCTGATTTTGGTGTGTTTGCACTTATTAATAGTTCTACATTTTTTGCAAGTTCTATGTCGGTTTTAAAGTAGTTTATTTTTGCTTTTTTTATATTGTTTATGGTGGTGTTGCTTCTATTTTCAATTGAGGTGTATAGTTGGTGTGTGTTTTTTAGTTTTTCTGATAGTGTTTGGTTTACTTGGCCGAAGCCTATGAATCCTATTTTCATTTTTTGTCTTGTAATTTTTTAGTTGGTTGCTTTTTTAAGAACCATATCTCCTGTTTTAACATTTAAATCTAATGCATTGGCTTTGCATTTAGAGCATAATAAGTAGAATACATCTTGATTGTTGTTGAATTGTATTTCTGTTAGACCTTCATAATTTCCCATTCCTTTAGATATTATGAATTTGGAGTTGTTGAAGATTGTTTTGAATTCTTGTGATATTTCTTCATATACTACTCCTACTGTATCTGTGCCTATTGTTATTATGTTTGCGAATTTATCTAATCCTACGCTTATTGCATCTTCTGTGCATGCATCATTTAGTACTGGTGTTTCTTTTACTGCTACGGTTATTTCTATATCATAGTCTTTTTTGATTTTTTCTAGTAGTAGTTTGTCGAATACTATTTCTCCAGTATTATCTACAAGGTATAATAATTTATCATGTTTTTTTAATGCTTTATCTAGTTTTTCTGTTTCGTTTATTACTAGGTTGTTGTTTAATTGTTTGTTTATTATTTTTTCTATGTCTGTTGATATGCTGTATGTTCCGAAATCTAGTATGTTTCCTACTATACTTATTTTAACATAATTTTCTAGACTGTTATCTTTTTTTAGTATTTCTTTTACTTGTGGTAGGAGATTTTCTGCTATTTGGTTTCCCAGTATTTTTTTATTTTTATATGGATCTTTACATCCTGTTTTTTCTCTTATTAGTTTATGGATTTTGGATCCTGTTGCATTGGATGATGCTCCTTTTTTAAATTCTTTTGCTAGTAATTTTATGATATCTGAGGTTATTTCTAGTTTTAAGTCTTCATCATCTGTAGATAAGTCTAGTGCTTCTTTAGCTTGTCTTAGGTAGCAGGCCCCACATTCGTAGTATACTTTCATTTTAAAAAATACAACCTTTTATTATATTTATTTTTTTTATCCACCGTAGATTATTTGGATTATTTTTATTGTGTCACCATCATTTATTGTTGCATCTTCTGTTACTATTTGGTCGTTTTTCTTTGTAACTACTGTTTGTGGTGAAACTTCTAATTCTTTTAGTAGGTCTAATATTGTTTGTTGATTATCTAATTCTCTTTCTTCTTCTTTATCGTCAAATATTAATTTGAATTTCATAATTTTATTCCGCCTTTTTTATTTCTTCAATGAATGTGCATGCTCTGCATAATTTTTTTGAGGAGGGTTCTCCGCAAATTTCACAATTATTATGTTCAAATGAGTTTTGTAGTTCATTTTTTATTATTGGTTTTAATTTATCAAATCCTTTTAGTGTGCTGTACATTATTGTAGGATGTTCTATTGATAAGTCTTTTAGTATGTTACCTATTTCCATACGGAATGATTCTTGAGCATATGGGCATCCTGCAAGATGAATATCTAATCCTTTAGATAAGGCGTATAATCCTATTTCTCTTTCAGGTATCTCTCTTAGTGGTTTTATTTTAGGTGTGAATAGTGGGCTTTTGGATTCTGTTTTTGCTCCTAATGTTGTTAGGTTATTTAAGTTTCCTTCAAGATAATTCATGACTATTGCTTGTGATTCATCATCAAGGTTGTGTCCTGTTGCGATTTTTGTTGCATTCATTTCTCTTGCTGCACGGTTAATTATCCATCTTCTAAAAACACCACAGTATGTGCATGATCCTCTATGTTCTGGTATTTGCATTATTTCATCTAAGGTTATTCCTAATGATTCTTTAAATGATACTACTTTATGTTCAATACCTAATCTTTTTGCATGATTTATTGCGATGTCAACTCCGTCTTGACGATACCCTGCTATTCCTTCATCAATTGTAACTGCACATAATTCTATAAAATTACGTTCTCTGTATGAGTTAAGTATTTCAAGAGTTGCAACACTATCTTTACCTCCAGATAATGCCACTAAAACTTTATCTCCTTTATCTAAAAGTTTTTCTCTTTTAATTGTTTTAATAACTTTTTTTTCTATACTTTCTATAAAACAATCTTGGCATAGATTTTGTCCTGATTGTTTTCTTTTAATTACAATATTTTCATTTCCACATTTAGTACATACTGTCATAAAAATACACACAAAAAATTTTTCAATTTTTTTTTACATTTGAGATACGAAATCTGCTAATTGGTTTAAAGTGTTAACTTCATAAACTTCAGCACCTGCTTCACGGTATAAACCAACACAACTATCTACAACATCCCATTTATATTTATCTTCAGGATTTAGTATAACTACTTTTTTACTTTCACGAGCCATGTTTCTAAGAATTTCAACACTTTGAGGTATTCCATCAACTTTAGGACCTGACCAATCCCTACAATCAGATAATATGATTATATAAGATTTATTATTAATTTTAGTTTTAGACATGAATTGTTTAAATGATGAGTACATGTCACTTGTTCCATGCACCATTCCATTCCTCATACGTAGTGAACGAACATCTGCAAATGCATTTATCATATATTCATTTTTAAGCGCTTCTGTTGTTTCAATAACTTTATTATCAAATTCAAAAACTCTTGAATCTTTAAAAGCTGATTGGCATGAGTACATTAACATGAAAAACCAACTACTTATCCATTCACAAGATCCACTAATATCATTTAAGAATAAATGTTGGTTTTTACGTTTTCGTGGTTTAGCTTTTATTAAATCAATAGGCACTCCACCATACTTAATATTTTTACGCATAGTTCTTCTAATATCAACCTTATTTGTTTTAGCTAAACGATTACGACGTGACCTTTTATTAGCAATACGTCTTCCTAATTGTTGACATAATTCCATAACACGAGCATCAAATTTGTTCATTTTAGTTAAATCTTTATTTAAAATCTCACCATCACGTTCTAACTGTTTACGCTCATCTAATAAAGGTGTTCCAGATAATTGATTAAATTGATTTTGACCAAATTTAGAAGGTTGTTTTTTAACTTTACCCTTGCGACGTATATGATACTTATTACCCTTTGTAGAAAAGCGTCTGCGAGAATTTGAAGTATTTTGAAGTCCCACATCTTCAACTTCAGGTCTTTTACGAAAACATTCATCAAAAACTTCATCGAATTTAGCTAAATCATACCTATCTTTAACATATACACTACGTAATGCATTTTTAAGAAGTTCCACATCATTTGTACCTATAAGTTCAAAAGTATCTAATGCAGTTTGAGTACTCCTTATACTTACATTTAAACCTTTTTCTCGTAATTGATTTGATAAATGAACAATTTTAGCTTTCATAAAAAAAATAATTTTACTAATTTTTATTATCTTTTGAAGATATCTTTTAGAACACGTTTTTTATCAGATTCGTTTTTAACAACAACACCCATACTATCTACTAATGCTTCATCCAAATCAGATTTATCTAATTTTTTCACACTATTAACCCAATCCACACTTGCACGAACACTTGGTTTCTTATTTAAATTAAGACTACGTATACGTTGAACAAGATTAACAACTTTACGGTTTAACCCATCATCAACATCAGGTATTTTAGATTTAACAATTTGCATTTCACGTTCAACTGTTGGATAAGAAATGTATAAAAATAAACATCTATCTTTAGTCTCATCAAGCAACATTCTTTGAGAATTACTTGTTAAAATAACAATTAAATCATTTTGTAAATGGAAAGTTCCTAAATCATTAACTGTAACTTCTTGTTCACCTAAAGCTTGTAATAAGAAACTTTCAACCTCTTCATCAGCTTTATCAATTTCATCAATAAGTAATAATGAACTTTCTTTATTCATAAATGCTGAAAGTAAAGGTCTTTTAATAAAATATTCATCAGCAAAGATATCTCCTTCATCAGATGTTCCTTTCTGAGATTCAAGATGTAATAATTGCTTTTGATAGTTCCATTCTCCTACAATTTGTTCAAAAGTAATTCCTTCATAACATTGTATACGGAAAAATTCTCTATTAAGTGATTCGGAAATTGCTTTAGCTAATTGTGTTTTACCTACTCCTGGAGGTCCTTCAATTAATATTGGTTTATTTAAGGATAATGCTAGAAACATAGATGTGGATATCTCATTATCACTAATATAACCAACGTCAGCTAATTTATTTTCAATATCTTTAATATTTAAATCTTCATTAACCACATTAAAAACCTTTATAAAAGTAAATCTATTATAATTAATAGTATTAGTAATTCATATTAATTAAATATTAATAAATAATCTGAAAATTTTTATCTTTTTTTGAAGACATATGAAAAATAAGAAACTTATTGCATTTATTATACTTTTAATAATGATATTTGGAGGACATATTTTAGCCACTTTTTATATTTAAAAATTTTTTTTATAATTGTAGTGGTTTTTGGAATAAGTCAAAGTCCTGCACATAATTTTTACGTAATTTTAAAGCAATTTCTGCTTTTTGTAATTCGCTTCCCAAATAAGCTGCATGATCTAAGCGGGTTATTAATTCTCTT
Source organism: uncultured Methanobacteriaceae archaeon (assembly GCA_964431035.1). Classification (GTDB taxonomy): domain Archaea; phylum Methanobacteriota; class Methanobacteria; order Methanobacteriales; family Methanobacteriaceae; genus Methanobrevibacter_A. Next base: position 9,245 of record CAYSIF010000036.1, read on the forward strand.
TTAATTATCTCATCGTAGATTTCTTTTGCATATGTTCCTGTTAAGGTTATTGTTGGTTTGGTTTTTTTGAAGTGTGTTACTGTTATTTTACCTTCATCAGTATTTTTACCATGATTGACTTGTATTTTAAAGCTTCCTTCAGGATCTCTTTTAAATTTAAGTGATTCTTTTGCTTTTTCAACAGGTATACTGTAATTTTCTTCTATTTCTAATGATTTATGCTTATCTTTGAAAACTAGTAAGTTTAATCCTAAATCTTTTGGTATTGATTGTCTTTTTTTTGCTAAAAACATCATTCGACTTGCAATTGCTAATTCATGAACACTTCCTGTAGTTTTTGAGCTTTCTTCTGGAGTGAATAAAACACTTGCTCCTATTTCCATACTTATTCCTGCAAGTAAAGCATTTGCTCCAACAGAATCTGTGTCCATTAATTCTACAACATTTCCCACACCAAAGAACATTGGATTTTTTAATATTTTATGGAAATCATTATATGCATATATTGATTCGACTATACTGCTACTATTTACTGGATCTAATACTAAGTCACAGATTTTAGGTATGTTTCCTGCTCTTTCCACTAATTTTTTCATTGATTCTATTCTTTCATCTGGAGTATGTGGTACGAATCCTTCATTGTAATTCGTAGGTAGTAATACTGCAGGAATATTGTATTTTTCTAATGTTGGTAATATTTCATCACAGTTTCCATGATCCATACTTAGTACTAAGTCTATTCCTTCTTCTGCTGCAGTTATTATTTCTTTAGGATTTAGTGTGTCTATGCTTAATGGTCTGTCTCCAACAATTGGTCGTAATGTTTTAATTAAATCAGGTATTTTATCACTATTGTTTTCACCTGCTAACATTCCGATATCTATCATATCTGCTCCAGATGCTACGAAGTATTCTGCTTTCTTGATTAAGTTTTCTTTAGTAAGTGATGGTGCATTAGCTATTTCTGCTAGTACTCTCATTGGGAAATCATCACCTACTGGTAAATTTCTAACAAGAATGTTGTTTGGTTTTTTAAGGAGTTCTTGTTTTTGTTTTTCGTTGTTTTCGTATCCTGATATGAATTGGAATGCTTGTTCTCTCTTTTTTTCTTCTATTAATTTGTCTGCTGCTTTTGATTCTGATAATTCTAAATCTTCTAATGAGTCTAGTACTGTTTTTAAATCTGCTGCATCTGTTGATCCTTTGAATGCTGGTATTTTTAGTTCTTTTGTGATTTCTGTAGTTTCTTTTCTCATTAAACCAGGAGTTAATATTAAATCTACATCTTTTAAATTGACATTTTCTTTAATATCATTTATGATTTTAGATGGTGTTAGGAATGCTGCTACTTGAGTGTTATCTACTAAGTGGACTATGGTATCTATTTCACATTGGTCTGCTTGTTTTTTAACAAGTGGATATGCTAGTTTTCCTGTTAGTATAAGTACTTTCATTATGTTTTGTTACTCCTCTATGTCTTCTATTTTTTTTGTTGCATATCTATGTGCCCAGCATTGAATTACTACGCCAATTGGTAATCCTGCAGTATGTGTGCTTGCGGTTTCTATTTTAACATCTAATGCTGTTGTTTTTCCTCCCATTCCCATTGGTCCTTTTCCTTTTTTGTTTATTTCTTCGAGTATTTCTGTTTCTAATTTTGCTAATTCTTTATTAGGATTAGGTGTTCCGATTTTGTTTAGTAGTGCTTTTTTACCTAGTTTCATTGCCATGTCACTTGTTCCACCTATTCCTACTCCAATAACCATTGGTGGGCATGGTTTTCCTCCGGCTTTTAGAACTGATTCTATTACGAATTCTTTTATTCCTTCGATTCCTTCAGCAGGTAATGCCATTTTTAGTTTGTTGTTGTTTTCTGATCCGAATCCTTTTGGTAGGACTGTGAATTCTACATATGGTTCATTTATTAATTCTATATTTATTTGGGGAATTTCTTTTCCTATGTTGGTTGATGTGTTTTCCCGTGTTATTGGATCAACTATATTTGGCCTTAAGGGTATTTCTTTTGTTGCCTTCATAACGCCTTTTATTATTGCTTCTTGTAGGTTTTCACATTTGACACTTCCTAATTTTACAAATATTATTGGTAGTCCTGTATCTTGACACATTGGTATTTGATTTTGTGATGCTAATTCAGCGTTTTTTAGAATATTTTCTATGTTTAGTTGTGCTAGGCTATTTGTTTCATTTTTTAAAGCTATTTCTAATGCTGATTTTACATCAGGTTTCATTTCAATAACTGCTTCTTTGAAGAGTTCGTATATTGTTTCACTGATTCTGTTTTCAGTTATCATAAATTTTGTTTACCCCATTTATTAATAAATGAAAATTTTTTTTATAAAAAAAAATTGTTTGTAAAATATAAATTAATTGTTAGTTATGTTTTTACTTAAATAATAATTTTTTTAAATTTTTTAAAAATAGAACTTTTTTTATTGAGGATTATTTAAGTTGTTTTAAAAATAGTATTTTTTTTAGAAGAGTATGGAAAAATAGTGATTATCTTTTTTATACAGTAAAATAGTGAAAAAAAGAGGAGGAATATTTTTGAGTGGCATGTTGTATTTTCCTCTTTTTTTATTACTGTATGGAAAATTTTATTTTAGTGTTTCATTAGTTGTTGTAATCGCACTAGTTTTTCGGATGCTTTTTCTTGTTTTTCGTGTATGAGTTCTTCTTTATCTCCAACTAGTGCTTTTGTTGGACATGCTTCTACACATGATTGTGTTTCTCTTCCTTCACAGAGATTACACTTTTTTGCATAGCCTACCTCATCAATGTTTATTGCTCCTATTGGGCATACTATGACACATGATCCGCAACCAATACATTTATCTTCATCGATTGTTATTGCTCCACCTATTTCTTCTATTGCTCCTTCTGGACAAGCAAGCAAACATGGTGCTCTTTTAGAGTCACAGTGCATACAGAATAGAGGTATTCCATCATCGACATGTATTGCATTGTTTGGACAGTTTCTTTCGCATCTGCCACAGTCTACACATAGTTCAGGGGTTAGTGTTAGTTCACGCATTATTTATTCACCCTCTTTGTTGGTTGCTGTTCGAACTTTGCTTGTACCTGCAACAAGTGAAAGTACATTTCGTCGTTTTGGTTTTTTACCTAAACTGTTTAGTTTTGAGACATATTCTTTTTGTTTTTTGTCTTTTATGTAGTCTAGGTCTAGTAATTCTATTGCTTTTTTACTGCATGCTTTCATACATGCCGGACCTTCTTCTCTGTTTTTACAGAGGTTGCATTTGTGAGCACTGCCTTCTGCTAGATTTATACAACCGAATGGGCATGCCATTGAGCAGAATCCACAAGCTATACATTTTGTGGAGTCAACTCCGTCTTTGGTCATTGCACCTGTAGGACATATGCTTACACAAGGAGCGTCTTCACATTGTTGGCAACGTATGGAGTAGTATGATCCACCTACATCGTGAATTGTGATGTTTTTAACACCGTGAACTCCTTCACATGCTTTTTCACAGTCTTTACATCCATCACATAATTCACTTTGTACTATTAATTTTTCCAAAATGAGTTCCCTCCTTTATTTTTATATTCCTAGTTCTTCACAGTTTGCATCAACATATTTTTGTATTTGGTCGATTTGTTCTTCTTTTAGGTGTTTGAATCTTTTTTGTGATCCAAGGTAGTCTTTTACTGGAATTCTTTTTTGTGGTCTGTATGTTACTTTGAATTCACCGTGATCTATTTCGTATAATGCACATGCTCCAGATTCTACTGCTTTTCTTCCGACGTCTATGGTTTTACTTGGGTCGTATCCCCATCCTGTGGTACATGGTTGTAATACGTGTATGTATGCTGGTCCTTTTATTTCGATAGCTCTTTTTACTTTTTTCATATAGTCTTCTGGATAGGATACACATGCGGTTGCTACGTATGGTATTCCATGTGCTGCCATTATTAATGGCATATTCTTTTTGTTTTCTTCTTTACCGAAGCTTTCTGTTCCTGCAGGTGATGTTGTGGTGCTTGCTCCGAATGGTGTTGCTCCACTTCTTTGAATACCTGTGTTCATGTATGCTTCGTTGTCGTAACAGATGTAGGTCATGTCGTGACCTCTTTCCATTGCTCCAGATAATGATTGTAAACCTATATCTACGGTTCCTCCGTCTCCTCCAAATGCTAATACATTAACGTCTTCTTTGCCTTGTGCTTTTAGTGCTCCAACTACACCAGATGCGACTGCTCCACTGTTTGCGAATGCTACATGTATAAATGGAACTCCCCATGCAGATTCAGGATATGGTGTTGTCATAACTTCTAAACATCCTGTTGCAGATACTACTACTGTGTTTTTACCTGCTGCTTTTAAAGCTAATCTTGCTGCAATACTTGCTCCACAACCTGCACATCCTCTGTGTCCCGGTGCGAATAGTTCTTCTTCAGGAAAATCCATTTTTTATTCCTCCTTAAGGTCTATCCAATTAACATCTTTAACTGGATTTTTTGTTTTTTCAATTACATTTCGTATTGTGTCTTTTGTTATATCTCTTCCACCTAAACCAAGAATAAATCCATATGCTTCTTTGTTTACTCTAGCTTTTATGTCTGAGTATAGTGCTCCACCTACTCCGAAACATACATCTTTGTCTAGTATTGCTAGTTTTTGTGCGTTTTTACTTGCTTCTTCTATTTCTTCGTATGGGAATGGTCTGTATGATTTGACACGTATGATTCCTATTTTTTCACCTTCTTTTCTTAAATCATCAACTGTTGATTTTAGTGTTCCGAATATACTTCCCATCGCTACTAGTATTATTTCTGCATCTTCTGTTTGGTAGGTTTCTATTAGTCCATATTCTCTTCCGAATTTTTCACCAAATTCTTTTCCTACCTCTTTTATTACATCCATTGAGTTGTCTAGTGCTACTTGTATATCGTGTCTTAGTTCTGTGTATACTTCTGGGTCTGCGAAGTTACCTATGCTCATTGGTTTTTCTGGATCTAAGAATTGATATTTTGGCACATATGGTGGTAGAAATTCATCTACTGTTTCTTGTTCTGGGATGTCTACAGGTTCTACTGTGTGTGTTAATATGAATCCGTCTAGACATACCATTACTGGTAAGCATACGTTGTCGTTTTCTGCTATTTTGTATGCCATTATTGTTGTGTCTAGTGCTTCTTGTGCGTCTTTGACATATAGTTGTATCCATCCTGCATCTCTTTGTGCTAATGAGTCTTGGTGGTCGTTCCATATGTTTAGTGGTGCAGATATTGCTCTGTTTGCATCTGCCATTACTATTGGTGTTCTCATACCTGCTGCTGCATATACTACTTCGTGCATATACATTAATCCTTGAGAGGATGTTGCTGTGAATACTCTTACTCCTGCTCCAGATGCTCCTATTGATGCACTCATTGCACTGTGTTCTGATTCTACTCTGATGTATTCTGCATCTATTTCTCCATCTGCAACATATTGTGCTACTTTTTCAGATATTGTTGTTTGAGGAGTTATTGGGTAAACAGGGATGACTTGTGGTTTTGATAATTTAACACCTGTAGCTACTGCTTCATTTGATGTGATAACTTTTTTAACCATTATTTTTTATCTCCTATAATTTTTTTTATTCCTCTCTTGACATTTCGATTGCTTGTACTGGGCATTCTTCCATACAAATTCCGCATCCTTTGCAGTAATCAAAGTCTATGTCATGGTCTTTGTTTATGCATCCTTCAGGGCAGAATATTATACAGTTCCAACAGTCAACACATTTTTCTTTATCTAATGTTGGTTTGAATGTTCTCCAACTTCCGGTTTTGTTAAGTCTGGTGTTTCCGGGATTAGGTATTGATCCTCCGACATTAACCATTATTTAATCACCTTTTTTATGTATTTTTTAAAGTGTATGAATTTTTTTTGATAATTATTATTTTATTTTTAAATATTGTTTAAGCCATATCATAGGCCATTTTTGCTGCTTCTGCATTTTTTTCGCCGATTTTTCCAGGAAATGTTTCTTTTATGACTTTTATTATTGAATCTATACTTACTGCACCTGTTCGTTTAGCGAAACAACCTAATATTATGGTGTTCACAATATTTCTTCCTAATTTGTCTAGTGCTATTCCTGTTGCATCTATGTCGAATACAGAAACTTTTTGTGAAGTTAATTCTTTTGTTGTGTTGATTATTACTTCACCGTCTGTGTGTACTCCTGAGTAAACATCCACTACGTTGAGTAATCCATCGTCGAGAACTAATACATAGTCTGGTTCGTATATTTGGTATCTGACTTCTATTGGTTCTGAGTCTATTCTTGTGAATGCCATGACCGGAGCTCCTCTTCTTTCCACTCCAAAGAAAGGGAACGCTTGAGAGTATTTGCCGTCTTCAAATGCTGCTTTAGCTAGTATTTCTGCTGCTGTAACAGCACCTTGTCCTCCACGGCCGTGAAAGCGAATTTCAATCATATTTTATTTTCCTCCTATATTTTATCATAATTAATCATTTAAATTAAATAATATATAAACCTTTATAATATTTACAAAAAATGAAAAAATAACAATATAAGTTGAACAAAAGCAAATAAAAATACGAAATTACTATTAAAAAATAAACTAAAATCTAAAAAAATAAGAAAAAAATAAAAAATATTCAAAAAAATAAAAACGAGTTAAAAAATAATAAAAACCAAAACTAAAACCAAAAAACCACTTAAAATAATCTAAAAAAACATAAAAATCTAAAATCTAAAAATAAAGATACAATAAACACCAACTAAGAAAAATATTAGAAATTAAGAAAATAATAAAAAATAATATATATCAATGATTAATCATTATAAATTAAAAATAAAAAAAATAAAAAAATAGAAAATTACTCATCAAAATCCTTATCAAAGAAATTTAGATTCGTATTAGAAGAATTACTACTTACTTTACCAGCAAAATTACTTCTAGAAGAATTAACATTCTCATTAACAACCTTATTAGGAACAACCTGCTTCTTAAAATTATTCTTACGGTCACTACGATTACTGAATATATCACTAACAACATAAACAATAATAACTAACAAAATAAACAATAAAAACAAACCAATCCAAAAATCAAAACGTGCAAAGACAAATGCAGCAACACGAGAAATTAAAAATCCTGAATCAACAAAACCACGCAACAAGAATACAAGTCCTGCAAATAAAACTAAGAAACCAGTACCTTTACGAAGATTATTAGATTTTAAAAATGGATAAAAACTTAAAAGTATCATTCCTAAACCCATAACCTTAAATAAATTCTGATCAGTTGCATATTCTAATAAATGGAATATCCTTGCAAGAGGGTATAAAAATTCTGAAAATACAAAAACACACTCAATAAGTGCAATAACAATTATCGGAAATAGAAAAACTATTTCTCCCCCAAGATTAACAGTATTCATACTAATATTAGTATTAGATTTAACATTAATACTTGGAAATTCTGCATTATCAATTTTTTGCTCAGAATATTTAGATAAAATCTGATAAAGTATTGAACTTAAAACTGAACCTATAACTGTACCAGAAACACCTAATGTTGCAGTAGTTATAGCAACAATTCCAGATATAACTCCAGCCATTATAATATTAAAATGATCTTTTTTAACCAAATCAATCGCCCTCCAACATAATTTATTGAAAAAAATAAAAAGTATAGAATAATTGGTGAAAAAATTTTCTAAACTAATATACTTAATAATTATTTAATATTAATAAAATTTTCTATGAAAAAAATTGGTGAAAAAAAATAAATAATATTAAAAAGAGCCTTAGGGGGGATTCGAACCCCCGACTTCCACCTTACCAAGGTGGCGCTCTACCAGCTGAGCCACTAAGGCATGGATAAAATCATAAAATCGAAAAATAACAAAATAAATATATAATTAAGTGCAGGGGAAGGGATTCGAACCCTCGAAGGCCTATACCAGAGGATCTTAAGTC
>CAYSIF010000037.1:0-16733 GCA_964431035.1 uncultured Methanobacteriaceae archaeon
GGTAAAACTAAAATTGGTTGTTGTTGTTGTGCCATTTTAATATTCGCCTCTAAAATTTTTTTTGTTAATCTTTTTTATTAGTATATACTAGTAGATTATAAAGAAAAATCTTGTCTGTTATTTTATAAAAAAATTATATAATTTTTTTTGCAAGATTTTATAAAAAAAGTTATATGAATATTTTTTTATTCTTTGCTAAATCTTACACTATTCACACTATCTTTTAGTCAAATATTAATTTTAGAATTAGTATTTTTTGTAGTGTAAAATAGATTTTATTATTTTTATTAAAAACCATCTCTAAAAAATTTTTTTTATGATTTAGCATAAAAAAGAATGATATAACATTTTTTTATATTTTTTTACCTACATTATAAAATGTAGTATACTTAAATATAAATACTTTGCGATTAATGTTACAAAAATTTTAGGTAAAATAAGCACAATTGTACAGAAAAAACTGTTAAAAGTGAACAAAAATACAATATTTATTAAAAGTTACAAAAGGTTATTATAATAAAAATAATAGACTTAACACATTTGTTAAAGACACAAACCCCATCACAACAAACATGTGAGATATAAGAAAAAAACACAAAATGAAAAGAATGGAATTAGTTTTGACTAATCAATTTATCCAATTTATCATTAATAACATCCAATTTTTTCTCCAATTCCCTATCCTTTTTAGAATTCTCTTCCAAAGCAATGCTTAACTTATCAACCCGTTCATTTAATCTTATCAAATCATCTTCCAAGTAACCATTACTTTGAACAATATCAGAATCTTCAGTTTTAATTAAATTCTTTGTATAAATAGAAGATATTGCTCCCGTAAGAATACTAAAACAAAAAACACCAAAAATCAATAAAACAGACCCGATAATTTTTCCACCAAAAGAAGTTGGAATAAAATCTCCATAACCCACCGTTGTCAAAGTAACAATAACATACCAGAAACTTGAAAATAAAGAAGTGAATCCAGAGTCAAATTCATATAATAAAAATGAAGTTAATGCAACAAATATGAAAACAATGATAAATATTTTATCAAGATATGTTCTTTTTAAAAATTTGAATACAAACTTTAAATCTTTACTGAATAATAGAACTACTCTTGCAACTTTTAATAGTCTTATTATCCTTACAAAACGGAAGAATCTTAATAAAAAGAAATCAAATGGAATAATTGCTATTAATTCAAAAATATTTTCTCTTAAAAATTTTTTCCTATTATCTGACTTATACAGCCTATATACATATTCAACAAATAATATAGAACAAAGACATAAATCAAAATTAATTATTGCATTACTAGTAGATACGGGCAGAATATAAAAGGTATCCCAAATTAATAAAATACAATCTAATAAAACCAGTACAGCCGTAAAAACAGACCATACAATATTAAGTTTATTTTCCATAACTTAAACCACAATAATAAATTATAATAAATCTTTTTTCTTCTTGTTGAATTCTTCTTCAGTGATTATGCCTTCTTTAAACAATTCATAATATTTTTTAATCTCATCAGCATTACTATCATTATTAATAACATTGATTGGATTGTTTGACTGTTGTTTTCTTGACTTATAATCCATCCAACATTCTTTAACCCTATTAAACATATGTTGTGTTGTTTTTACTAAAGAAATAACATCATTCCCTGTTGTTGTGATATTTATTGAATCCAATGCCCCGATTAATAACACTTTATCAAAATGTATGCTTGCAACATTCTCAAAATATACTACATCATCCCCATAATCAATACCTAAAAACGAACCTGTTTTTTTAATTTCAATTCTATCCCCAAATACTGATACACTCGCATTTACAATCTTGAAATCAGTCCCACCTGGAAGAGGTATTGAATCTTCAAGAGTTTTACAATTAAAATTATAGAGACATACATTATTATTACGATTATTATTACCATTAGCCATATTTGATTCTGATGATTTATTTAAAGCCGAAGATGAAGACTGTTTATTTATTTCTTGATTTTTTAAACGTTCCTCAGTTTTTCTTTTTCTCTCTTCTTCATCTTTTTTCTCTTTATTAATCAAATCCTTTGCTTTTTTCTTGTAATCTTTTCTTTTTGTTTTATAATCCTTAGCATATTCCTTTCCAAAGTAACTATTTAAATCCTTTTGAGACTTGAATGGAGTGGTATCTTTATCTTCTATTAAAAATTCAGAGCATAATGTTTCAACATCCAAGTCTAATAATTCTTCTAAACGAAGTTCAACATCTTCAAGTTTTAAATCATAATTTTTAATTTCATATTCTAAAATAGATTTGTAATCTGTGTTTAGTGTGTCTTTAGGAAGGTCGTGTTTTTCAAGCCTTTTTTTAAAACCATAATTTGTTGATTCACCACATAGCCTTCTTAATAATAATTTTGTATCACTTTCAAATTTTTTTAACTCCTCAGGAGATAAATTATTTTTTTCTTCCGTCTTCTCATTATCTTGTGAAGTATAATTTGAACTAATTTGATTTTCTTTTTCATATGTAGATTGAACATTATCATTATCATTATTAAGATCCAAATTAGAAGAATTAACTTTTTTCTGATTTATATTAGTAGATTGATCCATTTTAAGTTTTTTATAATATTTTTCTTTATATTTTCCACCCATAAACTCCGTAATTTCTTTTTGGGTGTGGAAACGACTACTATCAATATCATTCCTAACAATTTTTAGAAATAAAGTATCAATATCCAAATCAAGTAATTCATCTAATCTTTTTTCAATATCTTCAGTTTCTAAACTCCCATTTTTAAATTCACTTTTAAGAACATTCTTATAGTTAACACTTGTTGTAGTTCTTGATAGATTATGGTCAAGTGCCTTTTTTACGAAAAAATCATTAGGGACAAAACCCCCGCAAATTTCTTTTAATCTGGCATCGAATTCTTTTTCCTCATCAGTTTTTTTACTGAATAATCCCATTAAAAGATTCCCCCTGAAAAAATATTATAATGTGCTGAAAAATAAAAATAAATGAAAATTATTAAGAAAATAAATTAATTAGTAGCTTTTTTAGTCCAGTATGTTTCACCGTCTTTTTCTTCACTGGTTAAGTATCCTTTCTTTTCTATTGCTTTTAGTATGCTTCCAGTATTTCCAAAGGATAAGTCTTTGAATGCTACTTTATTAATGTATTTTTGTATTTCATATGTTGATTTTGACTCATCAGGTAGTAGATTGTATATTTGTGATTGCATTAATGATAGTCCTTTTATTGGTTCTGCAGTTATTTTTGTGTATACATCATCTACATATTCTAGTTCTTTCACTCTTTTTTTAGTTTCTTCTAAGTCTTTTTTGAGTTTGGTTATGTCGTCTGGTATGTAATCGTTTTGTTGGTTTTCATCAAATAGATCTTTGATTTTTTCTAGTTTTTTGATTTTTGCATCTTTTTTGTAGATTTCTTCTTGTATTTTTGCATAATCTTCTCTTGGTATGTAGTGTTCTTTGTATGTGTTTAGTTCCATTTCTTTTTCATTGAGTTCTATGTTTCTTGTGTTTATTTCTTGTTTTAGTTCATCTATTACTGAGTTGCTTATGATGTTTTTGTTTAGTTCTGTTATTTCGTCTTTGTATCCTTCGATTTTTTCGTTGAGTTCTTTTATTTCTGTGTTTTTCTTTTCTATTTCTTCTGTGGAGTCTTTTATTTGTTGTTCTAGTTTTTTGTTTTCTTCTAGGGATTTGTTTTTATCGTTTTCTAGTGTTTTTGTTTCATTTTGTGATAGTATTAAGTCTTTGGATAATTTTTGTATTTCTTCGTTTTTTTCTTGTAGTGTGTTTTCGTTGTCTTCTAAGTCTTTTTTGTTGGTGTTGTAGTTGTTTGAGAGTTGTAGTACTTCGTCTTGTAGGTTTATTATTCTTTGGTTTAGTTCTTTTATTTCTGTGTCTTTGTTTGTTATTGTTTCTTTTTGTGTGTCTATTTCGTTTTGTAGTGTGGATAGTTCGTGTTCTTTGAAGCTTTTGAGGTTTTCATCTAAGTCTATTTTTAGGTTTGTGAAGTAGTCTATTTTTCCGTCGAGTTCGTTTATGTAGTTGTCTTTTTCTTGTATTTGGGCATTTAGTGTGGTGATGTTTTGTTGTTGTTCTTGTAGTTGGATGTTTAGGTTATTTATTTGTTGGTTTTTTTCGTTGATGTTTTGTTCTAGTTCTGTTAGTTTTGGATTGTTTTCTAGCAGGTTGTTTTTTTCTTCTTCTATTTTTACTATGTTTAATTTTAGTTTGTTTATTTCTAGTAAGCTTGATTTTACTAGTTTTTGGAGTTTTTGGTATTCTTGTTCTTCTACAGTCATTTTTTTAAACCATTATTGTTTTTTTATAGTATTCTTTCATTAATTAGTTCTGCGTTTAATATAGATGCTCCTGCTGCTCCTCTTATTGTGTTGTGTCCTACTAGTACGTATTTGAAGCTGTTGTTGAATGCTTGGTCCTGGCGTAGTCTTCCTACTGTTACTGCCATTCCGTTGCTTGCTCCTCTATCGAGTCTTGGTTGCGGTCTGTCTTCTTCGTCTTTTACAATTACCGGGTGTTCTGGTGCTGATGGTAGGTTTAGTTCTTGAGGTAATGCTTGGAAGTTGGCCATTGTTTCTTTGATATTGTTGATATCTTCGTTTTCTTCTAGTTCTACGAATACTGCTTCTGTGTGTCCGTCTATTACTGCTACTCTGTGGCATGATGCACTTAGGTTGAAGTTTGCTTTTTTTACTTCTCCATTTTCATAGGATCCTAAGAGGTATAGACTTTCGCTTTCCATTTTTTCTTCTTCTTGTCCTATGTATGGTATTACATTGTCGAGTATTCCCATTGATGGTACTCCGTTGTATCCTGCTCCAGAGAGTGCTTGCATTGTTGATACGTATACTCTTTGGATGTTGTATTTTTCTACTATTGGTTTTAGTGTTAGTGTTAGTGCTATTGTTGAGCAGTTTGGGTTGGTTACTAGGAATCCGTCCCAGTCGTATGCTTTTTGTTGGTCGTCAATCATGTCGAGTGTTTCAGGGTTGACTTCTGGGATACATAGTGGTATGTGTGGTTTCATTCTCATTGCACTTGCGTTTGATGCTACTACGAAGTCTTTTGCGAATTTTGGTTCTATTTTTTCTGCTTGTTGTGATGGTATTGATGAGAATAGTATTTCTACATTTGAGTCTACTTTGCTTGGGTCTGTTTCTGTGACTTTTATGTCTTTTACTGATTCTGGCATTTCGCTATCTAGTAGCCATGTTGTTGCATCTTCGTATCTTTTTCCAGCAGATCTTTCAGATGCGAGTAGTGTTGTTATTTCGAAGTCAGGATGGTTTTCTAGTAGTCTTATGAAGTTTTGACCTACCATTCCTGTTGCTCCAATTATTCCTACATTAACCATTATTATTTACTCCTTATTGTTTTTTTATAATCCTAGAACGTCTTCCATGTTGCTTATTTTTCCAGGTTCTGCATTGTTGATGTATCTTATTGCTCTTATTACACCTGCTATGAATACTTCTCTTTTGTGTGCTTGGTGTTTTATTTCGAGTCTTTCTCCGTCTCCTGCGTAGATTACTGTGTGGTCTCCTACGATGTCTCCTCCACGTATTGAGTGTACTCCTATTTCTTCAGGTGTTCTTTTTCCTACGTGTCCTTGTCTTCCATATACCCCTATTTCTTCAGGGTTGCGGTTTAATTGTTCAGATATTACTTCGAATGCTGTTACTGCTGTTCCTGATGGTGCGTCTTCTTTTTGGTTGTGGTGTGCTTCGATTATTTCTATGTCAAAGTCGTTGAGTATTGGTGTTAAGTCTTTTAGTACTTTCCAGAATACGTTTACTCCGATTGCGAAGTTTGTTGTCATTACTGCTTTGATGTTGTTGTCTTGTACTGCTTTTAGGTTGTTTGCTGCTTGTTCTTCTGTGAATCCTGTTGTTCCTACTATGAGGTTTACTTTTGTTTTTGCTGTTTTTTGTATTGTTTCTGCTGCTGCAGGTGCTATTGTGAAGTCTACTAGTACGTCTGGTTTTGTTGCTTCTAATGTTTCAACTAGTTTGTTTGAGTCGGATACTGGTACGTTTATTGTTCCTATTCCTATTACTTCCCCAATATCTTTTCCTTCTAGTGGTGTGTTTGGCATTTCTATTGCTGCAACTACTTCCATGTCGTCATTTTCTTGTATTTTTTTTATAATGCCTGAGCCCATTCTTCCAGCGGCACCAGTTATTGCTACTTTTATCATATTCTTTTTACCCCGTAATTTTTTTTATATTAAGTTTAAATCTTTTAGTGCTTTTCTTAATGTTTCTTTATTTTCTTTTAGCATTGGAACTAATGGCATTCTTAGTTCTCCTGAAGGCATGCCCATAATATTAAGTGCTGTTTTAAGTGGTACTGGGTTGCTTTCTATGAATAATGCTTTGAATAAGTCGTATAATTCGTAGTTTAGTTCGCTTGCAGTTGTGAAATCTCCTTTTAGTGCTGCGTTAACCATTGTTGTGACACGTTTTGGATCTACGTTTGCTGCTACACTTATAACTCCTTTTACTCCTAGTGACATCATTGGTACTGTGAGTCCATCTTCTCCTGAGAGTATTGTGAATTCTTCTGTTGTGATGTTTTCTTCTTTAAGTAGTTTGAATGTTGTTGTGAATTTGTTAAGATCGGAGACTGCTTCTTTTAATCCTACAACGTTTTCCATTTTTGCAAGTTCTACTATTGTTTCGGAAGTTATATCTACTCCTGTTCTTGATGGTACATTGTATGCTATTATTGGGATTTTTGTAGCTTCGTTTAGTTTTTTGTAGTGTTCTATTATTCCGTGTTGTTGTGGTTTGTTGTAGTATGGAGTTATTACAAGTGCATAATCTGCTCCGGATTCTCCTGCGAATTTTATTAAGTCTAATGATTCTTTTGTGGAGTTGCTTCCTGCTCCTGCAAGGGTTATTACTCTTCCTTTTGCTTCATCGATTAGTATTTCTATTAATTTTTTTTGTTCTTCATGTGTTATTGTAGCTGATTCTCCAGATGTTCCTGCTGCTAAGAGTCCATCTACACCATTTTCTATTAAGAAATTTATATTTGATCTGTATCCTTCTTCATCAATTTGATTATCCTCTGTGAATGGAGTAGCCATTGCGACAAAAGTTCCTTCTAATTTCATTCTAACACCTCTTTTACTAGTTCAAATGCTTTTTTACCATCAGGCCATTCTACAAATATTACTACTGCTGTTTGTGAAGATGTTATTTCAACTATGTTTATGTTTTCGTTACGTAGCGGTATTGTAATATCTGATATTATTCCTGGTGTTTCAATAAATTCTGGACTTACTACTGTTAGCATAGCTATGTCTTTACCTATGGATAGTGAGCTTAAACGATTACTTTCTATTACAAGTGAATGTAATAATGGGTATGCTTTGTCAGCATCTTTTTTACTTATGAATGTGGATATACTGTTTTCTCCTGCAGATAGTCCGAATATGTTTATGTCGTTTTCTGCAAGTACTCCTGTTAGGTTTGCGAATAGGCCTTTTTTGGATAGTAGGCTTTCTCCGACTATTGATATTACAGATATTGGGTCTGAGTATAGTGTTGCTGTTTTTAGCATTGATCCTTTTGATGGGCCTATGATTGCAGTTCCTGGGTCTGATAGGTCTCCTTTTTCGAAGCTTATTATTTTTGCTTTGATTGATGGGTCTTTGTATTGTAGTGCGAATGGGTGTAGTACTTGTGCTCCGTGTGTTGCTAGGTCTCTCATTTCTTCGACTGTTATTTGGTCTAGTTTTTCTGCATCTTCTATTTTGTTTGGATCTGTTGTCATTACACCATTTACATCTGTTACTATTATTACTTCATTTGCATTTAATGCATGTCCCATGAAGAATGCAGTTATGTCGCTTCCTCCTCTACCAAGAGTGGTTATTTCTCCTCTTGGTCCTTTTCCTAGGAATCCGCATATGATTGGGATTATTCCTTGATCCATTAGTGATTTTATGCATTTTGATTTTTCTTCTGATAAGGAATAGTTTATTTTTGCTTTTAATGGGTTTGCGTCTGTTAGTATTGGCCAATATTCGTGGTGAGGATCTATGAATTCTGATTTAACTCCAAGTGATTCTACTACTGATGAGAATACTCTTGCACTTGTCATTTCGCCCATGGCTAGTATTTCTGCCATTTGTTTAGGTGTTGGTTCATCACCAATTGATTCTTTTGCAACACTTACTAAATCATCTGTTGTTTTGTTTATTGCTGATACTACAACTGCTATTTGTTTGCCTTTCATGAATTCATTTACAACAGCTTGAGCTGCTTTTCTAATTCTTTCACCATTACCTACCGATGTTCCTCCAAATTTTGCTACGATTGTCTCCATATATCCACTGTCCAAAAAAATTATGATTAAAAATTTTTTTATTTACTAAAATAATAGTTTTTTATTAGGATTATGAAGAAAAAAATGATAAATAATATTACTACATTCCAAATGTTCATTTTTTTACTGTACTCCTAATAAAATGATTTTATAAAATTTTTTTTTATAGTAAATTTTTCATAATTTTAGTTAAAAAATTTTTATATGATAATTAATTATCTAATTTTACATATTTATAATTAATAGTTTTATTAGGTAATTATAAAAAATATTTAGTGTTTAATTGTTTATTTTCTTAAAAAAAATAGTTTTAAATTAAAAAATTAAGATTGAAAAATAGGTTTTTTTAATAATATAGAAAATGAATTTGATATAATAATTGTAAAAAAAATGTTTAGTTTATAAAATAAGAAAAAAATAATAAAAAGTTTAAGATTGTGTGGTTTGTTGTTTGACTAATCTAGTTATATAACCAGCAATCTTGTTTCTTAAGTGTTTTGTACTTACTGTAGAGTATTCTTGAACGAATTTTTTGTTTTCTTCAAAGTCAGTTGTAAAAACACCTGGATGAGTTTCTATAAGTTCTTTAGACATACGTTTAACAAAACTAGTTCTAATATTACCCATTAATCATTCCTCCTTTATTAGTTCTCTTTGTTTATTCTTACTTAGCATAGCAAGCATATTCATTATAACATTAAGAATATCAGCATCGATGTCACGTTCTTTAGCTAATTTTAAAACTTGATCTCGTACTTCGTCTTCACGAGTTTTATCATATATTTCCATGTTTAAAACTTTTTTAGCTGTGACAACATCTTTAGCAAGAGATGTTCTTTCATCGATTAAGTCTATTAAGTCATTATCAATTTCATCAATTCTTTTTCGAGACTTTTTAAGCAATGCTTTTGCTTCTTCTTCAGTTAAATTATCCACGAAAATTTTCTCCAAAAGTAATTAGTATTTTTGATAATAATTTTAACTTTTACAATTAATATTATATAAAGGTAATGTTTAAATAAAATCACAAAGTTTATAATGGTTTGAGTTTATAATCTTATTAGAGACTTTATTATTTTTGATTGACATAAAAATAAACAAGTCTCTAACATAATATTAATTTTTATAACAAATACAAAGAAAACAAAGAAAATTAAAGAAAAAAATAAAAAGACTGAAAAATGAAAAAACCTGCAGGATTTTTCACAGCCCCAAAATTAAACTAAAATTGTTCCTTTATTATTAGTTTTAGTTACAATTATATCTCCACTGCAATAGTCTGTCCATGAATTTTTAACATTCTCTACATCTTCATCATTTACTATTGCAACGTATGCTGAGCCAGAGCCTGATAGTCCAGAAGCTAGTGCTCCAGATTCTAATGCTTTAATAGCTATTTCATTATCGAATTGTAAAGTTGTACCATAAATTAGGCCATTTAGATTTAGTGCATTATAATAATCTCCATCACATGCTTTTTTAAATGCTGTTTCTACTAGTGGGGAGAGTAGTTTAATTCTATCCATATTAACTTTTCCACTTAAAGATGGGGTATCTGGCATGTTTATAATTATATTTTTATTTTCAAATTCTTTTTTGACTAATAATTTGCGGTTAAGATTATCTGTGATGACTAATCCACCGAAATATGATGCTGATGCATCATCAAATGATCCTGTTATGGTAACTCCACATTTTAGTGAAGCATCTATTCCCAGGTTAATTATTTCTAAATCAGATAATGGTTTAAGGTTTAATTCTTCTGAGATTATTGAGCTTGTTGCATAGGTAACTGCATTGGATATTGCACTACTGCTTGATAATCCTGAGCCTAATGGTATTTCTGATTCAGCTGTTAGTTTAAGTCCAAAATTTTGTTCTTCTAGGTTTAATTGGTATTTTTTTAGAACATTGTTAACACATTCATACATTAGATTTGGTTTTGGATCTTTATCTGAACTGCATTTTATTTCATTATTTTCTGTTAATTCTATTGTTACTTTCATGTTTAAATCTATGCCGAATGCTGAACCAAAGCCTGTTGCCATTGCATTTATTATTGTTGCTGAACCTGGTGATTTAACTGTTAATTTTTTCAATAAGCATAACTCCCAAATAATTATTATATTTTAATTGAAAATTAAAATCTGTTTAATAAAATAAATATATTTTAATTATTAGTATAATAATTATAATATTATAGTAATTAATTTTATTATAAATTTTTTTATTGTATGGAAAAAGAACCTTTTTATGAATAATTTTATTATAGGGAATTATCTAGGATTTAATGGATTATGAAAGAATTAGATGAAAAATCAAAATATTTCACATTTGGAATCCTTGGTGGATTTATAATTATTTTTATTGTGTTGTTAATAGCATTTATTACTCCGTTTGCTGTTTCTAATAATGAAATTGCCATTATACCTATTCGTGGTGAGATAAGTTATATTAATGATTCTGATAATACTGTTCCTAGTGAATTTGAAGTTTTATTAAATAAAGCTGAAGAGGATAATAATATTAAAGCTGTTATTTTGGATATTGATAGTTCTGGTGGGAGTTTGCTTGCTAGTCAGGAGATTGAGTCTTATGTTTCTAATTCTTCAAAGCCTATTATTGCTTGGATAAGTGGTAGTGGTAGTACTTATAGTTATCTTATTGCTTCTAGTGCTGATGAAATTGTTGCTAATCCTAATGCAGTTATTGGTTCAAATGGTTTTTCTTATTTAAGTGCTGATTTGACTGATTATTATTATAAGTTAGGTGTTAATGCTAATACTTCTGAAGGTAATACTTTTAATACTATATTTCCTAATTTTAATAGTTTAAGTAAGTCTCAGAGGAATAGTGTTAATAATATGCTTTATATTGATTGTAATTATTTTGTTAGTGAAGTTAAGGATAATAGGGATATTAATATTAGTTTGGTTAATTTTGAAAATGGTAATATTTATAGTAGTAATCTTGCATTGAATACTGGTTTGATTGATTATATTGGAGATAAAAGTGTTGCAGTGGAAGTTGCTGCGAATATTAGTAATTTAACTAGTTATTCTGTAGTTGATATTAATGGTAATGGTTTCTTTGATGATTTTATGGATTTAATTACTAAATAAAAAAAATATAGGTTGTTTATAGAAAAGTTTAAATAATAAAAATTTATATTCATTTATTAAATAATAATTTAAAAAAAAATATGAGAGTGTTAAATTTATGGTTAATGTAGAAATATTCACATCCCCAACATGTCCACACTGTCCTGGTGCTGTAATGGCAGCAGATGAAGCTAGAAAACAATTAGGCGATGAAATTGATGTTAAAGTAGTTGATGTTTCTGATAATGAAAATGTTCAAAAAGCTATGGATTATGGAATATCTGCAGTTCCTACTATAGTTATTGATGGTGAAGTTGAATTTATTGGTGCTCCATCAATTTCTGATTTAATTGCACGTTTAGAAGAAAAAATTTGAATAAAAAAATAATTATAATTTTTTTTATTCAAAAAAAACTTTTTTTAAAATTAATTAAATTCTTTTTTTTACATATCTTGTTGTACACTAGCGTATGCTTGGTATGCGATATCTAGATCTTGTCTTGCTTGTTCTAATCTTTGATTTACTTCGTCAGATGATTTTCCTGTAGATAATGCGCTGCTAACATCATCAAGACTATTTTTTGCTCTTACTAGTTCTAATTCTGCCTCAGCGAATTTTTGTTGTAGATTATCATCATCTGAGACATAGACTGCGACTTTAGTTGTGTTAAATTGGCCTTCTAAGTCTGAATAGTTTGCTCTTAAACTGTTTAATTCATCATATTGATTACTACTAGATATTCCTCCGCTTAAACCATCACTAATGAAGTTAAATCCAATGTATGCTGCAACTATAATTGTAGCGACAATCATTATAATCCCTAATATGGATATAATCATTGATGTTGATTTAAATATATTTAAACGTGACTTTTTCATATGAAACTCCTTTATTAAAATATAAAAAAAATAGTATTGAAAAAAATTTTATTCGTTAATTGAATTTTTTATAAAAACTTGTTTATTAATATAATTATTTTTTTCCATATTGTTATAAGTAAAAGAAGTTTATAAATATAAAAATATTATGAGTCCAAATAAAAAAATAAATTTAACAACCACCAAATTTGAGGAATTTTTCACAACAAAATATAAAGATCAGGTATATGAGATATTAGAGAAGTATCCTGATGAGAAATCCCTTGTTATTGATTATAATGATTTAGAATTGTTTGATCCTGATCAAGCAGACTTATTAATTGAAAAACCTGAAGATGTTATTAAGGCGGCTGAAACTGCATTGAAAAATGTTGATCCTTTAATGAAGGATGCTGCTATTAATATTCGTTTTGCAAATGTTACTAATGTTATTCCTTTAAAGATTTTGTTAAGTGAATTTATTGGTAATTTTGTTTCTGCGGATGGTATTGTTCGTAAGACTGATGAGATACGTCCTCGTATTGAAACTGGTGTTTTTGAGTGTAGAGGTTGTATGAGATTGCATGAGGTTGAGCAGACAAGTGATCGTCATATTTTAGAACCTAGTTTATGTAGTGATTGTGGTGGGCGTTCTTTTAGATTGTTAGAAGGTGAGAGTAAGTATATTGATACTCAGACTGCTCGTATGCAAGAACCTTTAGAGAATCTTTCTGGGGGAACTGAACCTAAACAGATGTTGATGGTTCTTGAGGATGATTTAGTTGATGAGTTGAATCCTGGGGATAAAGTTCGTATTACTGGTACTTTGAAGACATTTCGTGAAGAGCGTAGTGGGAAGTTTAAGAATTATATTTATGTTAATCATATTGAGCCTTTGGAACAGGAGTTTGAGGAGTTATCTTTAAGTGAAGAGGATGAGGAGGCTATTATTAAGTTAAGTCAGGATGAGAATATTTATAAGAAGATTATTCGTTCTACTGCTCCTAGTATTCGTGGACATAGTGCTGTTAAGGAGGCTATTGCTTTGCAGTTGTTTGGTGGTTCTGCTAAAGTTTTAGAGGATGAGACTCATCTTCGTGGAGATATTCATATTTTGATTGTTGGGGATCCTGGTATGGGTAAGTCTCAGATTCTTAAATATGTTTCTAAGTTGGCTCCTCGTAGTATTTATACTAGTGGTAAAGGTACTACTGGTGCGGGTTTAACTGCTGCTGCTGTTCGTGATGAGTTAGGTGGTTGGTCTTTGGAAGCTGGTGCTTTAGTACTTGGGGATCAAGGTAATGTTTGTGTTGACGAATTGGATAAGATGAGATCTGAGGATAGAAGTGCGCTTCACGAGGCATTAGAACAACAAACTGTTAGTATTGCTAAGGCAGGCATTATGGCAACATTGAACAGTCGTTGTAGTGTTCTTGCTGCTGCTAACCCTAAATTTGGACGTTTTGATAGATATAAGGCTGTTGCAGAGCAGATTGATTTGCCTTCACCTATATTAAGTCGTTTTGATTTAACATTTATTCTTGAAGATACACCTAATATAGATAATGATCGTGAAATAGCAAAGCACATTCTGGATATTCATAAAGAAAACAAGATTAATTATGATATAGAACCTGAAATACTTAGAAAATATATTGCTTATGCTCGTAAAAATTGTAATCCTCAATTAACAGAAGAAGCTAATAAGGTATTAGAAGAATTTTATGTTACTATGAGAAGTGGTGCTATTGATGATGATTCTCCAGTGCCTATTACTGCAAGACAATTAGAGGCAGTTATACGTTTAGCTGAGGCTAGTGCTAAAATTAAATTAAAAGATTATGTTGAAGCAGAAGATGCTCATAAAGCAATAAAACTCCAACAAGCTTGTCTTAAAGAAGTTGGATATGATCCTGAAACTGGTAAAATTGATATTGATCGTGTTGAAGGTGGAACACCAAAATCAGAACGGGATAAATTTGGAGTTGTTTTAAAACTTGTTGAAGAATTACAAGCAGAATTTAATGGTGAAGCACCGAGAGACGTTTTAAATAGTCGGCTTGAAGATGATTATGATATTAGTACTGAGAAAACTGATGAAATGATTAAAAATCTTAAAAGTAGAGGTGTTCTTTTCGAACCAAAAGCAGGTTATATTAAAAAAGTATAAACCGATTTTTATAAAAATTATTTATATTAATATAGTATGTGAAATATATTATAATTATTATAAATTATTCAATTAATATTTTATATAAAAAAAAATACTTACTTTTTTACAATTTTTTAAAAATATTCTTTTTATAAAAAGATTAGATTAAAAGGGAGAAGATTAAAAATGGATGATTATGAAAAACTATTAAACAGAGCAATAGATCAATTACCTCCAGAAGTATTTGAAACAAAAAGATTTAAAGTAACAAAAGCTTACAGTGTTATCCAAGGAAACCGTACATTCATACAAAACTTCAAAGATGTTGCAGAATCAATAAACCGTGACCCACAACATATATTAAAATTCTTATTAAGAGAATTAGGTACAGCAGGAAATTTAGAAGGTCAAAGAGCAATACTTCAAGGAAAATTCAACCACTTCTTAATAAATGAAAGAATAGATGAATATGTTGAAAAATATGTTATCTGCCATGAATGTAACAGACCAGATACAAAAATTATTAGAGAAGATCGTATATTTATTCTTAAATGTGCAGCATGCGGTGCAAGAGCACCATTAAAATCATTATAAAAAAATTTTATCTTCTTTTAAAAAATAAACTATTTTAAAACTTTTTTATTATACTTTTTTATTCCTTTTTTAAAAAAAAAGATTATAACACTTTTATGGTTAAAAGATAAAATGTTTTGTCCAGAATGCGGAAATACAGAGGAACCATTAATTAATGGAGTTTGTAAAACTTGTTTTCTAAAAACATACAAGATGCTTAAAATTCCAGAAAACACAACAATCAATGTATGTAAACATTGTAATAGTAAATTATTCAAAGGACAATGGATTGATGAATACATACCTGAAGATGAAATAATATACCGCACACTTGAAGAAGAAATACAACTAGACGAATTAGTTGAAGATCCAATTATCGACTTAGAAATCCTACAAATGCGTGGAACCATTGCAGAATGTGAAATAGAATCTACAGGAACAATACAAGGAAGCACAATTACAGAAACACATCAAACCAATATAAAAATAAAACACACAGTATGTCCATCATGTAGTAAAAAAGAATCTGGATACTATGAAGCAGTAATACAAGTAAGAGCAGATAAAAGAAACCTAAAAACCAATGAAATAGAAAACATAGAACAACACATAATTAAAACCGTTGAAAAACAATCCCAACACGACAAACTAGCATATATACCACAAGTACTAAAACCAAAAGAAGGAATAGACTATTATATTGGCTCATTAAAAACTGCAAGAAAAATAGTAAACAATCTTAAAACAAATATTGGAGGAATAAGTAAAGAATCTCCAAGATTAATAAGTGAAGACTCCTCAACTGGAAAAGGATTATACAGAATATGGATTTCATTCCGTATTCCAGAATTTGAAAAAGGAGACTTCATAAAATTTGAAGATAAAAATCATAAAATAATAAACATAAATGGAAATCATATACAAACCCAAAATCTTGAAAATCAGGAAACTACAAGTATACCTTGGAATAAATATGATAAAACCAAACTAATAAGTAAAAAAGAAGATATTAAAAAAACAACAGTAACAAATAAAACACCAACACATATACAAATATTAGATCCAGAAGATTACAGTACTGTTGACCTTAATATGAAACCAGAATACCAAGATATTGAAATTGGTGAAGAAATAAACTGCATTAAAATTAATAATATCTTATACATACTATAAAAAAAAATTTTAAATCAGCTGTGATAATTATGAATAATGAAGAAAAATTAAGTATTATTGAAAATGGAACACAAGAAATAATAAAAACCAGTGAATTACTAGAATTATTTGATAAAGAAAAACCAATTGCATACACAGGTTATGAACCATCAGGTAAAATACACTTAGGACATGCAATAACTATAATGAAACTAAAACAATTACAAAAATTAGGATTCCATATTAAAATACTTCTTGCAGATTACCATGCATATCTTAATCGTAAAGGAACATTAGAAGAAATAAGAGAAGTTGCAGAATATAATAAGAAATGTTTCCAAGCATTAGGACTTGATGAGGAAACCGAATATATTCTTGGATCTAGTTTCCAAACACAACCAGAATACACAGATGATGTTTATAAACTTGCAACAATAACAACTTTAAAAAGAGCAAGAAGAAGTATGGATCAAGTAAGTCGTCATGATGATAATCCTAAAGTTGCAAGTACTATAT
>CAYSIF010000038.1:0-15229 GCA_964431035.1 uncultured Methanobacteriaceae archaeon
CTGTTATAATTACTCCAGAAGGAATATTAAAAGGTTCTGAAGTAAGAGGTCCTGTAGCTAAAGAAGCTGCAGACAAATGGCCTAGTGTAGGTAGCGCTGCTAGTATTTTAATTTAAAGAGGATAAATAAAATGATGTCAAAACAACCAAGAAAACAAAGAAAAGCATTATACAATGATCCTTTACACAAACGTCGAAAACG
This sequence comes from uncultured Methanobacteriaceae archaeon, assembly GCA_964431035.1. Taxonomy (GTDB): domain Archaea; phylum Methanobacteriota; class Methanobacteria; order Methanobacteriales; family Methanobacteriaceae; genus Methanobrevibacter_A. Next base: position 202 of record CAYSIF010000038.1, read on the forward strand.
AATGAGCGCTACTTTAAGTCCTGAACTAAGAGAAAAACTAGGTAGAAGAGCAATACCAGTTAGAGTAGGAGATAAAGTAAAAGTTCTTCGCGGAGACTTCAAAGATCAAGAAGGTGAAATCCAAGCTGTAAACCTTAAAAAATACAAGGTAACAGTTGAAAATGTTACCCTAAACAAAGCTGACGGAAACCAAGTTTTCCTAGAAATTCACCCTTCCAAATTAATGATTATTGATGCAGACTTAGATGATGAAAGAAGAAATAAGCATATGGAGGCTTAAATAAATGGCAAATATGGGATCAAGAAAGCATCTTAAGAGATATAAAGCTCCTAAAACATGGCCAATTCATCCAAAAGAAGAAACTTGGACTGTCAAACCATCTGCAGGACCACACGCAATTGAAGATTGTTTATCTTTAATGGTAGTTGTTCGAGATATTTTAGGAATTGCAGACAACTCAAGAGAAGCTAAAAGAATTATAAACTCTGGAGACATTGTAATCAACGGAAGAGCTAAAAAAGATTACAAATTCCCAATAGGATTCATGGATATCATATCCATCCCAAAAACAAATGAAACCTACAGAGTATTACTAGATAATAAACGTCGTTTAACATTAAAACCTATTCTTAATGATGAAACAGATGTAAAATTATCCAAAATCGTAAACAAAACAACAATAAAAGGCGGTCAAACACAACTAAATCTTCACGACGGAAGAAACCTCTTAACCGAAGAAGATTACAAAGTTGGAGATGTACTAAGCTTAAAAATGCCTGAACAAGAAGTTCAAAAAGCATACAAATTCGAAGAAGGAGCAACAGTTCTAGTAACTGGAGGAAAACACACAGGTGAAATAGGTAAAGTATCCGAAATCATCATCAACCAATCCTCAAACCCAAATACTGTAATCATTGAAAACAGTAAAAAAGAAAACTTCCGTACACTCAAAGACTACGCATTTGTTATCGGTGAAAACGAACCATCAATAGAATTATTGGAGGTTAACAAATGAACCCAATGCAACAAGTAAAAATAGCAAAAGCTACAGTTAACATAGGTGTTGGAGAAGGAGGAGAAAGATTATCCCGTGCAATGACTTTACTTGAAGAAATCACTGGACAATTACCTGTTAAAACATACTCCAAAGTAACAAACCCAGAATGGGGTATTCGTAAAAGACAACCTATAGCATGTAAAGTAACCCTCCGTGGCGAAAAAGCAGACAAAGTTATCAAAATGGTCTTAGAAGGTATCAACAACAAAATGAAACCTACACAATTTGATGCTCAAGGTAACTTATCATTCGGTATTCGTGAACACATTGATATTCCAGGTATGAGATACAACCCAGACATAGGTATTTTCGGAATGAACGTATCAGTAACATTCGAAAAACCAGGTTACAGAATATCTAAAAGAAAAATTCAAAACAAAAGAATTCCTAACAAACACAGAATCACCAAAGATGAAACAATGAAATTCATGGAAGAAAATTTCAATGTTGATTTTGTGGACGAAATAATTGAAACTTACTAAAAAAAAGATAGTTAAAGGTGATTATTTTTGCCAAGAAAATACGGTAGAGCAGCAAAAAAATGCAGTCGTTGTGGTGACCACTCCGCTATGGTTAGCCGTTATGGTTTAAACTTATGCAGACAATGTTTCAGAGAAGTCGCTCCAAAGATAGGTTTTAAAAAATACAACTAAAAAAGTTAAAATAAAGAAAAATTTTAAAAAAAATTAAATTAAAAAGGTGTTTATAAAGTTATGACTCTTATGGATCCTCTTGCAGATGCTTTAACTAATATTAGAAACAATGAATTGCAAGTAAACAGTCATTGTACTATTAGTCCTGCTTCTAAATTAATAGGACAAGTTTTAAGCACAATGCAAAAAGAGAATTATATTGATGAATTTGAGTATATAGACGATGATAAGGCAGGAAAATTCGAAGTAGAATTAGATGGTAACATTAACCAATGTGGTGTTATTAAGCCTCGTCACGCTGTAAAGAAAGACGAATTTGAGAAATTTGAAAAAAGATATTTACCAGCAAAAAATTTCGGTATCTTAATAGTCACTACCCCTGAAGGTATCATGACTCACAAAGAAGCTAAAGAAAGAGGTATCGGCGGAAGATTGTTGGCTTACATGTACTAAGATGGTGATTGTAAAATGGTATTATCCGCAGCAATTAATGAGGTAATTGACATACCTGAAGGCGTTGAAGTTACTCTCAACCAAGAAGGTTCCGCTACTAATGTTAATGTTAAAGGACCAAACGGTGAAACATCCCGTGTCTTCAATTATCCTAATGTAAACATTAATGTTGAAGAAAGTAGTGTTGTTGTAGACTCTCAATTCCCTAAAAAAAGAGATAAAGCTATGTTAGGAACAACCCGTTCACATATTACTAATATGATTACTGGAGTTACCGATGGTTTCACATACAAAATGAAAATTATCTACGCTCACTTTCCAATGACTGTAAAAGTTAACGGAGACACAGTTAATATTGATAACTTTATTGGTGAAAGAGCTCCTAGAACTTCCAAAATAGTTGGTTCTGCTAAAGTTAATGTTAAAGGTGATGAAGTAACTATCACTGGTGTTAATAAAGAAGATGTTGGTCAAACCATGGCTAATTTGGAACAAGCTACAAAAATTATGGGTAAAGACCCTAGAGTCTTCCAAGATGGTATTTATTTAATCAGCAAAGAATAAGGATGATTATTTATGAGTAGAGCAAAATTTAATAGACAAGAATATGCTAGATACAAAAAACTAGGCACTGACAAATGGAGACGTCCTAGAGGTAAAACTAGTAAAATGAGAAGATACGAAGCTGGTAAACCTGCTATGCCTTCAATAGGTTATGGTTCTCCAAAAGCTACAAGAGGTTTACATCCTTCTGGTTATGAAGATGTTCTTGTTAAAAATATGAAAGAACTTGAAAATATTAACCCTGAAACCGAAGCTGCTAGAATTAGTGCTTCTATAGGTGCTAGAAAGAAAAAATTAATGTTAGAAAAAGCATCTGAATTAGGAATAAAAGTATTAAATAAAAATATTAACCAAAAAAATAAATCTTAAATTCATACTTATTAACTAAAAAAAACATTAAAAAAAATGTTTTTTTGAATTATTTATTTTATTGGTAAAATTAGAAATCTTATTGGGCGTTACTTTGGAATGGTTTGGGATTATAGAGCCTCAGTCTTTAACCTCGGAATCAAACTCCAATTAACAAATATCAAACCCTCTTAAAGTTTGGGTTTCATTTTTCTAACACTTTACTAATACTAATAAATTTTTATTTCTAAAATTTAAGGGAAAAAACAAAGAAAATTAAAAAAAAATTCTAAAATTCAAAATTTTAAAAAAAATAAAAATATTCGGAGTACATTCAATATGAATCTTAAAACTCAAAAACGATTAGCGGCAAGTATTCTTAAAGTTGGTGTTAATCGTGTATGGATTGATCCTGAAGAAATCGAAGAGGTCTCCAGAGCTCTTACTAGAGATGCTGTTCGTCAATTGATCAATCAAGGAATTATTAAAGCTAAACCTGAAAAAGGTATTAGTAGTTACAGATCTAAAAAAATCAAAGAACAAAAAGCTAAAGGTAGACGTAAAGGAAGAGGAAGTATTAAAGGAGCTAAAAATGCAAGAACTCCTAAAAAAGCAGCCTGGATGACTACAATCAGAGCTTTAAGAAAAGAACTCAAAGATATGCGTGAAAATGATCAAATTGATCCTACCACATATCGTAAGTTATATAAAATGGCAAAAGGTGGAGCTTTCAGAAGTAAATCTTACATGAAAACCTACGCACGTGACCATGAATTACTTAAATAATATTATTGGAGGAATAAAACTTGGCACACGGATCAAATTATAAAGTAGCATTCAGAAGAAGAAGAGAAGGAAAAACTGATTATGCTCAAAGATTAAACCTAGTTAAATTAGATACTAACAGATTAGTTATTAGAGTTTCTAATGCTAATGTAATAGTACAAATTGTTAAAATAGGTGAAAACGGTGATGAAACTATTGTTTCAGCACACAGTAAAGAACTTAATAAATTAGGCTGGAAAGCAGGAAATAAAAATATTAGTGCTGTTTACTTAACCGCTTACTTATGTGGTAAAAAAGCTTTAGCACTTGGTGTTGAAGATGCTATTGCAGATATTGGTTTAAAATCTCCTATTGTAGGTTCTAAAATATTTGCAGGAGTTAAAGGTGCAGCTGACGCAGGTTTAGATATACCATACGGTGAAAAAGTTATCCCTAGTGATGAACGTATAAACGGTCAACACATTGCAGACTATGCAGAATCATTAGAAGATGATGAAGTTAAAACCAAATTCAGTAAATACTTAGAAAATGGTTTACAACCTACCGAACTACCAGCACACTTTGAAGAAATAAAAAATAAAATAGATAATGAGGTATAAAACTATGAGTTTTGATATGGATGAATGGGAACCTACAACTAGAATAGGTCATCAAGTAAAAGAAGGTATCATTACTGATATTGATGAAATAATAGAAAAAGGTTTACCAATAATGGAATTAGAAATAGTTGATGCCTTACTTCCAGACCTTGAAGAAGAAGTAATGGATGTTAACCTAGTTCAAAGAATGCACAAATCTGGAAGAAAAGTAAACTTCAGAGTTATTGTTGCTGTAGGTAACAAAGACGGTTATGTTGGACTAGGTCAAGGTAAAGCTAGAGAAGTAGGTCCAGCTATTAGAAAAGCAGTTGATAATGCTAAATATAATATTATTAAAGTTAGAAGAGGTTGTGGAGATTGGGGTTGTGTTTGTGGAAGACAACACACAGTTCCTTTCAAAGTTACTGGTAACACAGGTAGTGTAGATGTAACTTTAATACCAGCACCTGCAGGTGTAGGTTTAGCTGTTGGAGATGTTGGTAAAACAATATTATCTCTTGCAGGTATACACGATGTATGGAGTAGTGCTAGTGGTCAAACTCAAACAACTGTTAACTTCGCATTCGCAGTATTCGATGCTTTAAAAGAATTAAGTAAAGTAAAAGCAACTGATGCTCAACTTAAAAGCATGGGTGTGCTCTAAAACAATTTGGTGATAATGATGTATCTAGTTATAAGAGTTAGAGGAACTACTGGTGTTATTCGTAAAATCGCAGATACACTTGATATGTTAAATCTCACAAGAATTAATCATGCAGTATTAATTGAAGAAAATCCAAGTATGGATGGAATGCTTCAAAAAGCAAAAGATTACATCACTTGGGGAGAAGTTGATAGTGAAACTGTAACAAAATTACTTGAAAAAAGAGGAAAAGTAGTAGGTGGAAAAAAATTAACCGAAGAATACATTAAAGAAAACACAAAATACTCTTCATTCGAAGAATTAGCAGAAGCTTTAATGAATTCTGAAATCAAACCAAAAGACTTTGATATGAAACCTGTATTCCGCTTACACCCTCCTAAAAAAGGTTATGAAGGAATCCGCCTATCTGTTAATGAAGGAGGTTCTCTTGGTTATAGAGGAGAAAAAATCATAGACCTTGTTAAAAGAATGTTCTAAAAAATATTTATTGGTGAGTAATATGATTCGTAAAAGTCGTAAAATTAACAAACAAAGAGGATCCCGTACAATAGGTGGGGGATGTAGTGAAAAACGTAGAGGTGCAGGTAACCGTGGAGGTCGTGGTTTAGCTGGTGCAGGTAAACAACACTGGACTTGGACAGTTATACATGACCGTGACCACTTCGGAAAACACGGTTTCAAAAGACCTCAAAGAGTCACTAAAAAGAAAATTAAAGTTGTTAACCTTAGCTTCTTAGATTCAAAATCTGAAGAATTAGTAAAACAAGGAAAAGCTTCTAAAGATGGAAACTCTATTACAATTGATGTTACTGATTTAGGTTATGATAAAGTTTTAGCTAAAGGAAACTTAACAAAAGCTTTAACTATTAAAGCTCCTGCATTCTCAGCATCTGCTATTGCAAAAATAGAAGAAGCAGGTGGAGAAGCAATAGAATTATAAAAATATTTTATATAATTCTTTTCATTTTATCTTTTTATTAAGATTAAAAAAAACATTAATAAAACTATCATAATGAGGAAAAAATAATATGTCAGTTTTAGAAGTTTTCAAACCAATATTCAGATTACTTCCAGAAGTTAAAGCCCCAATACATAGAGAAGGGTTTAATGAAAAACTTAAATGGACAGCAATCATATTGGTATTATATTACATTTTAACTCAAGTACCATTATATGGTTTGAGTAGTGCCGCAGTTGATCAATTCTCTCAACTACGTGCAGTAATGGCAGGTAGTTTTGGTTCTATACTAACATTAGGTATTGGACCTATTGTTACAGCGTCAATTGTACTTCAACTTTTAGTTGGTTCTAAGATTTTAAAATTAGATTTATCCTCACATGAAGATAAAGCAATGTTCCAAAGTACACAAAAACTTTTAGCTATATTGTTTACAATATTCGAAGCAGCAGTTCTTGTGTTCACAGGAAGTTTAATGCCAATAGATAATTCATATCTTGGTGTTTTGATATTGCAATTAGTCATTGGAGCAGTATTAATCATTTATCTTGATGAAGTTGTATCCAAATGGGGTTTTGGTTCAGGAGTAGGATTATTCATTGCAGCAGGTGTTGCAGAAGAAATCATTGTAGGTACATTTAATTTCTTACCATCTCCAACACAACCAGGATTATACTCAGGTATGCTCCCACAATTCTTACAATCAATTGCAGCAGGAACACCAAATCCAGGAATACTATTACCATTACTAGCAACAATAATTGTATTTTTAATTGCTTCATATGGTGAAAGTATGCGTGTTGAAATCCCAATTTCCCATGGTTCTGTAAGAGGACATGGAAGAATTAGAGGTTCAGTAGGAAAATACCCATTAAAATTCATATATGCAAGTAACATGCCAGTTATTTTAACAAGTGCATTACTTGTGAACGTATCTTTATTAGCAAGTATTTTCCAAAAAGCAGGAATACCAATTCTTGGTACTGTAGAACATGGTCAAGCAGTAAGTGGTCTTGCACTATACTTATCAACACCATCAGGAATTAGTTTACTATGGACAAATCCATTAAGAGTAATAATTTATGGTCTGTTCTTCCTTGGTTGCTGTGCATTATTCAGTTGGCTATGGGTTGAAATTAGTGGTTTAAATGCTAAAGAAGTTAGTCGTAAACTCTACGATTCAGGTATACAAATACCAGGTTTCAGAAGCAGTAAACGACAATTATTTAAAATAATGAATAAATATATTCCTGCATTAACAATTCTTGGAGGATTATTTGTAGGTCTATTAGCATTTGGTGCTGATTTCACTAATGCTTTAGGTGGAGGTACAGGTGTACTGCTTACCGTAGGTATCATATATAAATTATATGAAGAAATGGCACAAGAACAACTTATGGACATGCACCCTGTTTTAAGAAGATTCTTAGAATAAAAAAAAACAATCAGTAAATAAAAAAATTTATAATCAAAATAAAAAAATTTAAGAAAAGCTATAGAGAGGAAAAATTCAACATTTTCCCCTATATCACTTTATCTTAAAATCATAAAATTTCAATAAAACAAAATTAAACATCAATAATTTTTTTAATAGTGAGGAATGATATTTTTGAAACTTGTAGTTTTAACTGGAATACCTGGTTCAGGAAGTACCACATTATTAACTAAAGCATTAGAAGAAGTGGATTATCTACATATTAATTATGGAGATATAATGACTGAAATCGCAATGGAAGAAGGTCTAATTGAAGATCGTGATTCATTACGTAAATTAGCTCCAGAAATTCAAAAAGATATTCAAAAAAGAGCAGGTATAAAAATTAAAGAAAAATCAGAATCAGCTAATGTGATAGTTGACACACACTGTACAATTAACACACCTTCTGGTTTCTTACCAGGTTTACCAAAATGGGTTCTTGAAGGTTTACAACCAGACCATTTTGTATTAATCGAAGCTAATCCTGATGAAATTTTATACAGAAGATTAAATGATGATACAAGAAAACGTGACATTGAGAAAGCAAAAGATATTCAATTACATCAAGAAATGAATCGTGCAGCATCAATGGCATATGCTACATTAACTGGTGCAACAGTTAAGATTATAAATAATCATGATAATCATTTACCAAGCACTGTTAAAAAATTAGTTGAATTTCTTAAATAAACAATTAAGGGAAAGATTATGGCATTTGATGTATTTGGTGCAGTTGGATCTGTATTTTCTCCATTAATATCTATAGATCCAAACCCACATAATCCAATATTAACTATATTAATAGTTTCATTAATAATTTCAATAATAACAACAGCCGCTCAGAAATTATTAGTCGACCAAGACAAAATGAAATCTATTCAAGATGAAATGAAAGAATTCCAAGCTGAGATGAGAGAAGCACAAACTAGTGGGGATAATAAAAGACTAGCAGAATTACAATCAAAACAAGCAGAAGTTATGCAAAAACAATCTGAAGTTATGAAAATGTCTTTCAAACCAATGATTGTTACATTCATACCAATATTATTAGTATTCTATTGGATGGGTCGTTCAGTCATAGCTAAAACTGTTATTGAAGCACCTATGGCAGTATATTATATTATGCTATCTCCAATATTCCAATACATTGGAGGAATTGTATATGCTGGTAGGTTTGTTGTAGCATGTAATCCTGTATTCACATCATTCCATTGGGGATGGTTAGGATGGTACATTTTCTGCACATTCGCATTTTCACAAATTCTCAGAAAATATTTAGGATTCAATGACGGATTCTAGAAAAAATGATTAAGTTTATATTAAGGTAAAAAAATATATATAATAAATTACTATTTTTTTATCAATAAAATATAATAATTTAAAACAAAAAAAATCATTTTTTACAAAAATTAACAATAATTTTTCTTAAATTAACAAAAAAAAGTAAAAAAAACAAAGTTTTTTAACAAAAAAAATAAAAAGGGAGAGTAAAAATTATGCCTGAAAATAGATATAGGTCAAGATCATATAAACGTATGAATAAAGTCACTCCTGGTGGCCAAAATGTCCTAAGATACAAAAAGAAGAAACCATCTAAGCATGTATGTGCTGAATGTGGTGCTCCTTTACATGGTGTTCCTCGTGGACGACCATATGAAATAAATAAATTATCAAGAACTAGAAAAAGACCAAACCGTCCTTACGGTGGTTACTACTGTTCAAAATGTGCTCGTAAACATTTTAAAAACGAGGCTAGACAATAATGATTATAACTATCGGTGGATTAGCAGGAAGTGGAACAACCACCGCTGCTAAAGTATTATCTGAGAAACTAAACATACCATTCATATCCTCTGGAGCAATATTCCGAGAAATGGCAAAAGAATACGGTATGTCCCTACTCGAATTCGGAACTTTCGCCGAAGGTAATACAGAAATCGATAAAGAAATAGATAAAAGACAAGCTAAAATTGCTGAAGAATCTGAAAATCTAATTGTTGAAGGTAGGCTTTCAGCTCACTTTGTAGAAGCAGACTTAAAAATTTGGATGTATGCTCCATTTAATGTGAGAGTAAGCAGAATTTGTGAAAGAGAAGATAAATCAACAGAAACTGCAAAATTCGAAATAAAAAAACGTGAAGAAAGTGAAGCCACAAGATACTTAGATATTTACAATATTAATATTAACGAATATGAAATATATGACTTAATGTTAAACACAGATAAATTCAGTCCAGAAGAATTAGCAGATATTATTTTAAAAACATTAAAGGTGATATAAAATGGCAGCTATAGAAGTAGGAAGAGTATGTGTTAAAACAGCTGGAAGAGAAGCTGGAAGTAAATGTGCAATTGTTGAAATTATCGATGATAATTTCGTAGAAGTAGTTGGTGCTGATGTTAAAAACAGAAGATGTAACATTAACCACCTCGAACCTTTAGAAGAAACAGTTGAAGTTACTGATGACTTAGAAGCAGTTAAAAAAGCATTATAAAAAAATTCAATTAATATTTTTTTATAATCAATCTTTTATACTCTTTTTTTAATACAATACAAAATTTTTTTCGTAAAAAGAAAAAACTATTTTTTTTATAATTTTTTTCATAATTAAAAAAAAATTTTTATTTTACTTTTTTATAAAATATTTATAATAATTCTAAAAAAAAGAACATTTTTTTCACAATTATATACTAATTAAATTGAATGGAAGTTTCAAAGATTATGGAAAATCTAATTATTAAATCATCAAGTGTTACAAATGATGAATATGGTTGCAATCCTAAAGACCGTGATATAGAGGAATATATAACTCATGGAGTTATTAATTTAGATAAAACTTCCGGACCAACATCTCATGAAATAGATTCATGGGTTAAAAGAATATTAAATGTGAAAAAAACAGGTCATGGTGGAACACTTGATCCTAAAGTTACTGGAATATTACCTATTGGTATTGGTGCAGCTACACGAATAAACCAATTATTATTACTTTCACCTAAAGAGTACATATGTGTAATGACATTACATAAAAAAACTGATGAAGATAAAATACATGAAATTTTTAAAAAATTCACTGGAAAAATATTTCAGATACCTCCTGTGAAATCTGCAGTTAAAAGAGAACTTAGGGCACGTAATATTTATTATAGTACAATTTATGAAATTAATGAACGTGATGTTTTATTTAGGATCGGTTGTGAATCTGGAACATATGTTCGAACTTATTGTCATCATATTGGTGAAGCATTAGGTTGTGGTGCTCATATGGCTGAGTTAAGACGTACAATGGTAGGTCCTTTTACAGAATCAAATAATTTAGTTACATTACAGGATGTAACGGATGCTTACTATTATTATAAAAATGATAATGATGAGTCTTATTTAAGAAATGTTATACAGCCTATGGAAGTTGCTGTTGAAGGTTTGCCGAAAATTGTTATTAAGGATTCTGCTGTTAGTGCTGTGTGTCATGGTGCTAATTTAGCATCTGGTGGTATTGTAAGTCTTTCTGATGATATTAAGTATGGTTCTACTGTGGCTATAATGACTTTGAAAGGAGAGCTTGTTGCATCTGGTCAAGCATTATTTGGTTTTGAGGATTTATTAAATTCTGAGTCTGGTATTGTTGTTGATGTTAATAATGTGTTTATGAGTCCTGATATTTATCCTGCACTTTGGAAGTAATTTTTTTTTCTTTTTTTGTAAATTTTTTACCAAAATATTTATATACTATTAACTATATAGTTTAATTTATCAGGTAACAATTAGTATTATTACTATTTTTTTAATATTAATTTTTTCTGTAAAAAAATCTTTAATAATCAAAGGCTTTTTTATAATACTAATAAAAAATAATATTTTATTTTTTTCATGCCGAGATAGTCTAGCCTGGTAAGGCGCGAGACTGGAAATCTCGTGAGGATCTCCTCGCCTGGGTTCAAATCCCAGTCTCGGCGTTTTTTATTAGTATTTAATTTTATTTTAAAAATCTTCTTCTTTTAATAATTAGACGATTAAATAGATAAATAATAAAAAAAGCTAATAGATTTTTTTTGAACTCTTAACTAAATAAAATATTTTTTTTAGTTAAGTTTTATGTACTGTTGAGAAAACTGTGTTTCATAAAATCTTTTTTTTATGAAGCATTCGAACACTACTACGTCTCGTAGGTTCGCTCTATTAAAAATGTGGAGGTTAATTTTATGGAAGACGAATTTAAGCATTTAGTGCGTATTTCAAGAAAGGATGTAGACGGTAACAAAACCGTAGAATACGCTTTAACAGATATTAAAGGCGTTGGATTATCTTTATCTCGTTCTCTTTGTATCGCATTAGGATTTGACCTTAACCAAAAAATAGGTTACATGGCTGATGAAGATATTAAGAAAATAGAAGTTGCTTTAGAAGATCCTTTAGCACATGACATTCCAGAATGGATGTTAAACAGAAGACGAGATTACACAACTGGAGAAACTGTTCATCTAATGGAATCAGATCTTGACATGAGATTAAGAGATGATTTAAACAGAATGAAAAAGACCAGAAGTTACAAAGGTAGAAGACACGAATCTGGTTTACCAGTTAGAGGTCAAAGAACTAAATCTACATTCAGACACGGTTCTTCTGTCGGTGTAAGTCGTTCAAGACAATAAGAATTCTAAAAAAACATTAAATAATTAAAAATATTTACTATAAAAATTATTTTTTAATAAAAAAGGAGATAATAATTATGGGAAGTCCAAAAAAGGCAAGAAAAAAATATGATACTCCGCCTCATCCTTGGAATGCTGATAGAATTAAATCAGAAAACAAATTAATGTCTAAATATGGTTTAAAAAACAAGAAAGAAATTTGGAAAGCTGATACACTAGTACGTAATTACAGTCGTAGTGCTAGATATTTATTAGGTTTCTCTCAAGATGAAGTTGAAGTACCTAGAAGAGAATTATTAGGGCATTTAGTTAGAGAAGGTGTTCTACCTGAAAATGCTCAATTAGACAGTATTCTTGATTTAACTGTTGAAGATATCTTAAGAAGAAGATTACAAACAATTGTTTATCAAAAAGGTTTAGCTAGAACCGCTAAAGAAGCTAGAATGTTCATTGTTCATGGACATATTGCTATTAATGGTAAAAAGGTTGACTCTCCAAGTTATGTTGTTCAAAAAGGTGAAGAAGACCAAATAGGTTTCTACAGATCTTCTCCTGTTGCAAAACAAATTGAAGATTATAATAACAACCGCAATAAAGCTGATGAACAAGTTGAATAAAAAAACAAGAATAGATACTTTATTATTTATTATAAGGGTTGATTAAGTTATGGCAAAAAATGAAAAATGGGGAGTAGCTAATATTTATTCATCATTCAACAACACTATCATAACTGTTACTGATGTTACTGGTGCAGAAACTGTTACTCAATGGTCTGGTGGTAAAGTAGTACGTTCTGATAGACAAGAAGCATCTCCTTTTGCTGCAATGGAAGCAGCTACTCGTGCTGCAGAAGATGCAAAAGAGAAAGGTTTTGTTGGTTTACATATTAAAGTTAGAGCTCCAGGTGGAAATGGGCCAAGAAGTCCAGGACCAGGTGCACAAGCAACAATTCGTGCATTTGCTAGAGCAGGTATGAAAATAGGTAAAATTGAAGATATTACTCCTATACCTCACGATGGAACAGGACGTCCAGGTGGAAAAAGAGGACGAAGAGTCTAAAAAGGAGGGGTTTAATAGTGGAGATTGAAGTTAAAAATCAAACTGATGATGAAATAGTTTTCATTATCCGTGATGCAGAAGTACCATTTGTTAATGCAATAAGAAGAATCGCTATGATGGAAGTTCCTAAATTAGCTATTGACGATGTATACATTGTTCAAAATGATTCTGCAATGTTTGATGAAGTACTAGCTCATCGTTTGGGTTTAACTCCTATAGTTTCTAATATAGAGTATATTGATGGTTTAGAGATGCCTGATGATTGTGATTGTAATGATAATTGCCCATCATGCAGTGTATCTTTCACATTAAATAAATCTGGACCAGGGGTTATTTACTCTAAGGATTTAGTTTCTTCTGACCCGAAAATTAAACCTGTATATGATACCATACCACTTCTTAAACTAAAAGAAGATCAAAATGTTGAACTTGAAGCATATGCAAAACTAGGTATCGGTAAAACTCATGCAAAATGGGTTCCAACCACAGTCTGTGCTTACAAGCAATATCCAAAAATAACATTTAATGAAGATGCTGAAATAGACTATTCTATTGCAGATGCTTGTCCTAAAAACATTCTCAAAGCAGATAAAGAGAATAAAAAAGTGGAAGTTACAGATATTGAAGAATGTAACTTATGCAAAGCATGTGTCAGAGCAGATAAAAACGAAACAGATAATAAATTCATAAATGTAGGGTATCATGAAAATGATTTTATATTTAAAATTGAAACTGATGGATCAGTACCTCCTAAAGAGGTTTTATTAAGAGCTTGTGATGTTTTAGATAAAAAAGCAGATGAGTTCGCTGCATTTTAATTAAGGAGGAAATGAATAAAAATGGCTAGAAAGGTTATAAAAACAAATCCTAATCTTATGGAGTTAGCACACGATTTAAGATTAAAATCTTACGAAGAAAAAGTAGGGATTTGGAAAACAGTTGCATCTAAATTAGAAAAACCTACTAGATCTCATGCAGAAGTAAGTATTGCTAAAATTAACCGTTTCACTGAAGCAAACGAAGAAGTTGTTGTTCCAGGTAAAGTTTTAGCTAACGGTGTTATAGACCACAAAGTTACTGTTGCTGCATTTAACTTCTCTAAAGCTGCAAAAGAAGAAATCGAAAAAGCTGGAGGAGAATGTATTTCTATTAGAGATTTAGTCGAATCTAATCCTAAAGGTTCTAATGTTAAGATTTTGCAATAAAAAAATTATAGGTGTATTTGTATGATTATTGATGGACAAGGACATATTTTAGGTAGACTTGCTAGTGTTATAAGTAAGAAACTACTTGAAGGGGAAGAAATTGTAGTCCTAAATGCTGAAGAAATAATGATGACTGGTAACAAGGATTGGGCATATGCAAAATACAAACAAAGAGTAGACCGTAAAAGTATATCCAACCCTCGTGATTTAGGTCCTAAATATCCTAAAAGACCAGACGATATTTTTAGAAGAACAGTTAGAGGAATGCTACCATTCAAAAAATCCAAAGGTAAAACTGCATTCAAAGGATTAAAAGCTTTTGTTGGTGTTCCTGAAGAATATGCTAATAGTGAAATTGAAACTATCCCTGAAGCACAATACACACACATTAAAAAAGGTGTTAAATTAGGAGAAATTTCTGAACTATTAGGAGCAAAATTCTAAAAATAAACTAGGAAAAAAAAGTATTTAGATTGAAAAAAAATTTGAAAAGATTTTTTTAGGGAGAAAAAACATTATGAAAAAAGTTGTTCACACAAGTGGTAAACGTAAAACTGCTATTGCTAGAGGAA
>CAYSIF010000039.1:0-14992 GCA_964431035.1 uncultured Methanobacteriaceae archaeon
CAGCACACGAATTAGCAGCTGAAGCAGCAAAAGTAGCAGCTGAAGCACGTGAAATAGAAAAAGCAAATGATACTGTATTAAGAACCCCACACATGAAAGATGGTTCTACCGGTTCAAAAACAGTATTAACTGAAAAACCACAATAATTCTATTAATGAATCATTTTATAGTAGTCTAAATTATAAAATTTAGATTACTATCTTTTTCTTATTTCTTTAAAACACTCTTTTTTTACAAATTAACATTAAATACACTATTCTATATTAAATGATAATTTTTTTTATAATCTCCCTCATGTTTTAAATAATACCTATTAACAAATTATAGCATATGTATGGGAGTGAGTTTATATGGTTTCTAATTTAAAAGTAAGTGATGACTTAAAACATCAATTAGAATTGCGAAGTAATGAAACAGGAATAAGTCAACTGGATTTAGTTAATAAATATATTTCAAAAGGTTTAGAAGAAGATAAATCTAAAAAACATATGTCTAAAGAAGAAATAAATAGACTTTTAACACATGATAACCCATCTGGTAGAAGTAGTTTAGATGGTATGAAAGGAATTATTGACTTAGGTTATAAAACAGATGCTGTTCATTTGAAAAAAGAATCTTATAAGAGATAATTTCTATGATTTTTTTATAGTAGTTTTTTAATAGCATTTTTTTTTAAGATAATATAGGCTGAAATTTTAAACACTTTTAAAATTCCTAATAATAATTTATATAAGGTTTTTTTTGTATTGTTAATTTATTTTTTTTATAGTTAAATGGTGGAAAAAATAAGTTATAATGGGTGTTTTTTTTAGAGTTTTCCTTTGGTGCTTGGTATTCTGTCGTTTTCTATTATGGTTGCATAGTGTAGGGATTTTGCGAGTGCTTTGAATAGTGCTTCTGCTTTGTGGTGGTCGTTGCTTCCTTCTGTTTTTCCGTATATGTTGATTTTTGCGCTTGTTGCGAATGATTCGAAGAAGTGTATTATTATGTCTGAGGTTAGATCTCCTATTTTTTCGTTTTGGAAGTTTAGGTTCATGTTGCAGTAGCTTCTTCCACTTATGTCTATTGCTACTTTTGCTACTGAGTCGTCCATTGGTATGGTGGCGTCGCTCATTCTTCTTATTCCTTTTTTGTTTCCTATTGCTTTGTTGAATGCTTCTCCTAGTACTATTCCCACGTCTTCTACTGTGTGGTGGTCGTCGACTTCTAGGTCTCCTGTTGCTGTTATGTTTAAATCCATGTAGCTGTGTTTGGATAGTGTTTCTAGCATGTGGTCGAAGAATTTTATTCCTGTGTTTATTTTGTATTTTCCTTCTCCGTCTATGTTTATTTTTATTTTTATGTCTGTTTCGTTTGTTTTTCTTTTTATTGTTGCAGTTCTTTTCATACTTTTAGTCTCACATATTTTTAATTTTACATGTAATTATTCATATGGTATGTTAGCTTCTTATGATTTTAATCGCATCTCTTCTACAGTTCATTGCACATATTGTACAAACATGACAATATCTTAAATGTGATACACTTGCAGTTCCATTAATTTTCCAAATTAAACCACCTTTAGGACAAATGTCTCTACATGCACCACAACCATTACACTTATCCTTATCAACTTCAATTATTAATTTAATATTAATCACCTAAAAAAGATCAAGTCATGCTTTCAAAGTACCTACAGCAACAGCCTTAAAACCAACATAAACCTCTTTACCTAAATCTAAACCAAGTTCCTTTCTTGCAGATAAAGTAATATCAGAAAAAATATTAATTCCACCAATATCAATATTAATCCGAATCATTTCACCATTAATACTCATCTCAACAATTTTACCTTTAAAAACATTCCTAATACTTGATTTCTGAGGTTCTAACATAATAAAAATATTATCATAACTAATTAATGCTAATATTTCATCACCAACAACATAATTATCATTTTTAGGGATTTTCATAACTACATTGTCAATAACTTCAATGTTCATTACACCTTTATCATCTTCAACACTAACAACCTTAGCATTAATCTCATTAATATCGTTATGTAACTCCATAACAGCATTAATCTTCTCACATTCTTTTAAAATATATTTACCATCAGAAGTTAAAACAGTACTACCCCCTCCGCCTGTTCCACCTTTTTTAGTATCAACAATAACAATATTAAGATCTTCTTCAATACGGTTAATATAGTTTAAAGTAGTTCTATATGACACATCACACATTTTAGATGCTTCACTCATAGAATGAGTATCATTAATATATTTTAAAATTTTAAACTTCTTACTGTCTAATAAAAAATTTTTATTATCTACAGTAATTTCATACTCTACTCCAGCTTTTACATTAATCATTTTCCTATTTTCCTAAAAACCATTATTTTTTCCAACATATAAAAAAAACTAAAAAATATAACTATAATTTATTTCTATGATTTTTAATTAATAATTTTTATTATAAAAAAAATAATAAGAAAAAAAGAATTATTCATGATTAAATCTTTCAACAAGATTAATAACCTTATCAACATATTTACTTAAAGGACCAAATTTCTTAGAATAAGATCTAGCCATATTAATATCATCAGATTCTAAAGTTCTAAATAAAATTAATAAGATTAAATAAATAATAGGACAAACAATAACTCCAATAATTATACCAATAAGATTCTGAGGTAAAAATAGTAAAGGAATACCCATAATCAATGAAGCAATAACAATCTTAGTAAAGAAACTTACAGGAGCTTTAGTTTTAGTAATACGGAAAGTTATAATAACCATAGGTATCATCATAACTAATGATGCAAAAGTAATAGATAAAGCACCACCATTAATACCCATAAGTGGAATCAAATAAAATCCTAAACCAACGGTTACAATAGTACCTAATAATAAAATATACATAGGAATTCTAGGATTACCAATACCCTGCACAATACTTGAAGAAATAGTGAAAACAGAATAAAAAGTCATACCAATAACAAGAATAGCAAGAGATGTAGCACCAAAAACATAAGAAGGATGAGTAAAGTAAACAACACTCATAATAGCCTCAGAAAGTAAAGCAATACCAATACACATAGGAACAACAAAAATCATACCATACTTATAAGAATTAGTAACATACTTCTCCAACAACACCTTATCCTTTAAAGCAAAAGCCTCACTAACAGCAGGTAAAATAGTAGTAGCCAAAGAACTAGAAATCATCAAAGGTAACCTACCAATAGGATCAGCAGCAGTATAATAACCAATCAAAGTAGAAGTTAAAAAATAACCCATAATAATAGTACAAGCACTATAAATAGCCATCTCAGCAAGAGCAGAAACACTAACAGGAATAGCATACTTAACTAACCTACCAGCCAACTTCAACTCATCACGAACAGTAAAAACAAAATCACTACTAATAGGAGGAAGATACTCCTTCATATAACGTCTAAAAATAATAAAAGCAGATAAAGCAGATAAAGCAAAACCAACAGAACTACCTAAAACAGCACCAAAAGCAGATAAACCAACAACAATAAAAATAACAGCAAACAAGGTCATAAACAACTGCTCAACAGCACGAGTATAAAGAATATACTCCATCTTATAAACACCCTGAAACGCCCCACGATAAGCACCAACAATAACACTAAAAGGAGTAATCAACCCAACAGCCCTAAATGCCCAAATAGCCTCAGGCTTATGTAAAATATTACCTAACCATGGACCAACAAAAAAGAACATAAGAAGACCCATAAGCAATCCTAAAAATGCCATAATCTTCAAAGCAGTTTGAACAGTCTGATTAGCTAAATCATCATAATTTAAAGCCTTATACTCAGAAACATACTTAGCTATTGCAGGAGGAAGACCACCTGCAGATAAAATCTGAAAAATACCCTGAAATGGTAAAGTCAAACCAACAATACCATAATTAGTAGGTCCTAACAATGTAGCCATAAGAAAACGATAAATATACCCACCAACACGGAATATAATATTCCCAAATAATGTTATTATACTTCCTCTTGCTAATTTTGACGCCATTATAACTACACCATTAAAAAAATAGAAAAAAAATTTATTGTAAATAATAATATTGTTTAGTGCATTAATAAACTTAATTAATTTAAAATTTATTCAAATAATAAGTAAAATTCTTAAGAGTTTTATCTAAAGATTCAAAACCATAATCATCATCTTTAATCTTCTTCATATTTTTTAAGAGTATTAAAAATACAATCACTATATTCTAATAAATTATAAAGGGTTTTACTACTCCATTTTTTTCTAACATCATAATAAGGCTTTGTAAAATGATAATCACATTGAACTCTATTCATTTTTAAAATAAATAATGCATCTGAAATAAGTATGCTATTATATTCTCCAAAAATATTATTTTTAAGAATGAAATCTTGGAGATATTTATGTTCACTTTTTATAGGAATATAATTTTCATAATTATTAGATACATATTTTTTAACTTTTAGAAAAGATGCATAATATGCTCTACTTGCAATATCTCTTTTAATTGCAGGAATTAAATCATTATTGAAAGAATTTAAGTTTTTATATAAATATTTAGCCTATTTAAGATAATCTTCTGGTTTAAATTCTAAAAAATCATCTGAATACATTATCTCACCCCTAGATTGTTTATATTAAATTACGAAGGCTATTTTATGTAAAACATCAACACAATTATTTTTCTCGGCATAATCATGTAAAATCTTTAAAAGGTCTTTATGAAACTTGAATAGTTCTTCAGTACTGTATTCTCCATTTTCATATAAATCTACTTCCCAATCATGGTATTCAGAGTCATCTAAATGGAAAATAGTATATTTAATAAATGGATTATTATTTGATGGAATTATTGTAGTTTCAATATAGTTTATTATTTTATTCACGTTGTCTAAATAGTTTGCACTATTTTTTTCTTTTAAAATTGAAACTTCGTTCATAAGATTAAACTCCTTTATTTTAAGTAAATATCCTTTATGTGATATAATGTATAAATATTTTTTTAATTACTTTATCTTGTAAAGAAGATTTATAAAAAAAATCCTGTATTTAAGCTTAATTAATTTAAAATTTATTCAAATAATAAGTAAAATTCTTAAGAGTTTTATCTAAAGATTCAAAACCATAATCATCCTCTTTAATCTTATCTAATGAATCCTGAGACCATAAACTCCCTCCAAGATTAGCTCCAAAAGGACCACCACCAACAGGAACAACACTATGAATAATATAAAAATTATTAATTTCCTGAATACCTAATTCCTGACCACCAACTCGATCACCACCAACAAGAATACTCATACCAACCTTATCCTTCAAAATATCAAAACTTATAGCTTCTAATGCACGACTACGCTCCATAATCATTTTAATATAAGAACTAACACCACCACAATGTACTGGACTAGCAATAATAAAACCACTAGCATCTAACATTAAAGGATATAAATCCTGAACATCATCCTGTATTACACATTTCTTATTTTCCAGACAATAATTACAATGTCTACAAGGATTAATATTCTTACCACTCACTTCAAACAATTCAGTATCATAACCTAAATCTTTTAACCTATTTAAAGCCTCATTTAACACATAATAACTAGTATTTTTCCGTGGACTTCCACAAATTCCTAAAATCATAATAATATTATCTATATTACCAACTATTATAAAAAAATAATATTAGTTTACTATAAGTAATAAAAAATAAAGAATAATATATAGATAGTAAAATAATAAAAAAAATAATATTATCATTATTAATACTTGGAGACAATTTAGAATGGATTATGCTACAGGTAAAGTTAAAAAATACTCAAGAGAGTATTCAAGAACATTAAAAGACGGTACTAAAAAAAAGTATCGTACAGAACAAGTTCAAATAACAATACCTAAACAAGAAAACATTTTTGAAGATGAAGAAGAAGTACTAATCCTAACTAAAGACAATATAGATAATATAGAATCTAATAATGAAATATTTGCAGCTCTTGAATTTCAAAACTACTTACTAAATCAAGAAATTGCAAAATTCACAGAAGAATCTGAAAGTAAAAACACTAATTTAGAAGATTTAAATCAAGAAGTATTAAACCTAACAGATAATATTAGTATTAAAGACAATGAAATAAAAGATTTAAATCAAGAACTTGATAAACTTACAGATGAAATTATTGATAAAAATAATAAGATAATTGAATTAAATGAAAAACTTGTAAAATTAGAAAATGAATTAAAAAATAAGTCTCTAAAAGATAAAAATGATAAAGCTAAACATAATTTAGAATTTTTAGAGCTTCAAAAAGCTTATATTAAACAATTAGATAAGATTGAAGTTTTACAATCAGAATTAGAAACTAGAAGATCAAATGAATTATATTATAAGAATATGGTTGTTAAACTTAAAAACTTTATATTAGATGAAGATTAATTAGTTAGTATTCTTCTATTTCATTGTTCCAACGTTTTAATGGTGGTAACATTTGTAATAGTAATCCTGTAAACATTGTTTCATCTGCTCTAGGATTTTTTTCCATCATCTTTTTAACATTTTTTTCTATCATTTCTTCTAATGTTATGTCTGGTTCTGTGAATTCACCATTTTGATAACATTCATTACAATAGTCTCTATTTTCTGTATTATCTTTGTTAGTTCCGTAGTCACCTTTTACCATAGGTTTACCACAAGAGTTACAATATACCATTTTATTTTTTACTTCCACTGTGTTATAGTTTTAAAAAAAGTATTATTAGAAAAAATATTTGTAAGATATTTTTTCTTCTAATTTTGGATTATATTATGTTTTTTTTAGATGTTTTCGTCTTCATCTAGTGCTAATCTCATGTTGTCAGGGTCAACTGGGAAATGTTCTAAGAAGTCTTCTGCTGATCTTCTAACATCTCTTGATCCGATTATGTATCTTCCTGCGATTATGATGTCAGCACCTTTGTCAATAGCTTCTTCTACTTTGTTAGGAGTTATTCCTCCTGCTACTGCTATTAATCCGTCTCCTAGTATCTTTTTGATTTCTTTTATATTACCCCATTCGGTCATTTCACTTGTGTCTTCACCTTTTTCAGCTTTTGCTGTTTCAAGGTCAACATTTCTGTGTAATAATACGATGTCTGGTTTTAATTCAGGTTTTATTTGTTCTAGTTTTCCTGTGAAATCTTTAACATTCATCATGTCTAATATGGAGTAGATTCCTTGTTTTTGTGCTTCGTGTATAGCTTTTTCTATGGATTCGATTGTTCCTAATCCTGATATTGCAACTGCGTCTGCAGTTTCATCTGCTGCCATTTTGATTTCTACTCTTCCAACGTCTAAGGTTTTTAAGTCTGCGATGATGAATGCGTCTGGGCGTAGTTCTCTTATTTTACTTACTGCTCCTACACCGAATTTTTTAACTAGTGGTGTTCCTGCTTCTATGATAACTCTTTCTCTGTCTGGTAAGTCGTTTATTATGTTTTCCATTGCGGTTAGGTTATCTAAGTCAAGAGCAACTTGTAAGTATGGTGGGTTCCATAATCTTTGAACTTTGAATCCCATTATTGGGTGTGTTCCTCTGTCTTTTTCAGCTAGTACTTTATCAACACTTGGGTAATCTTTCATAGCTCTTCTGATAGCTAATTTTGTAGCTCCGTAGTTGTATTGGTATATTTTTCTGTAGTCTTCTGCTTTTGGATCTATGAATACACTTACCATTAATACTAAGTCTTCAACTTTGTCTTTTGGTAATAATCCTTCTTCTACTGCATCTGCTACTGCTCTACCTACAGCGGTTTGTGCTGGTCCGAATATTTTACTTGCATCATCAATACTGCCTACGGTTACTTTTGGTATGATTAATGTTGCAGGTTTTGTCATTAAATTTGGTCTAATAACTGTAAGAAGAGGGGTGTGTCCTATAGATAGGTTGGTCATAGTGTTTGCAAATGCTGCTCCTACTGGACCTTCTTTTTCTCCAATTACTAAGTCAACGTGAGCTAATTCGTTCCCTGCTCCTATTAGAGCTTCTCCAATATTATACATCTTTATTTTTCCTCCAAAACATAAAAGAAATTAAAATTATTTTATTTTTTTATCTTACAATATTTTTCTAAAAAAAATATATTATTAGATATTATATATTTTTGATTTTATGGTTTTATATAATTTATTAACTAATAATTTATTCTTAATTAAATCGGATTCTTTCATTAATATTTCTGTTTAATGGTAGTCTTCTGTAAGGCATTCCATTATTTTTGCTTGTTACTTCTTCTATTAATGTGTTAATATCCATATCTACTTTTTCGCCTGTTTCTCTTACAGTAACAGTGAATTTATTAGATTCTAACTCATTGTCACCTATAACGAAGATGTATGGAATCCATTCTTTAGATGCATTTCTTATTTTTTTACCAACTCTATCGTCACTATTATCAATATCTACACGAATATTATGTTTTTCAATTTCATCTGCTATTTCATTTGCATAATCTAAGTGTTTTTCACTTATTGGTAATATTCTGACTTGTGTTGGTGATAACCAGGATGGTAGCATTGGTGATTCTTCATTAATATTTTTAGCAGTTTTTTCAAGTAGACTGCAGATAACTCTTTCAATACTTCCTGTTGGGCTGCAGTGTAAGATTATTGGGTGGTGTTGTTGGTTGTCTTCACCTAAGTATTCAATGTCGAATCTTCTTCCACTTTCAACATCTATTTGGACTGTTGGATTTTCAATTGGTCTTCCAAGGTAATCTATTGCAGCGAAATCTATTTTACAACTCCAGTAGTGTTTTCTTTCAGGTAATATTTCAAGTACTACTGGTTTGTTTATAATTTTACTTATTTTGTACATCCATTCTTTATGTTCATCATAGAAATCTTGTGTTGCTCTGAAGATTGCTTCGTAGTTAACGTTTAGGTCTTCTCCAGTTTGTATACACATTCTGGTTTGTTTTTCAAATTCTTCAAGTGCACTATCCATATCTTCACATGCACTGTGGAAATCTGGCATTGTGAATGCTCTTAGTCTTTTAAGTCCAACACATTCTCCTTTTTTCTCGAATCTGAAACTGTATGTGGATAATTCATATACTTTTGCTGGTAGGTTTCTCCAGGTTAAGAATGAGTCTCCTAGTACTCTGAAAGCTCCGAAACAACATGCGAAACGTAACATTAAATCTTTTTTAGTATCTGTTTTGTATTGTCTTTCACCAAATTTACTTGCATGTTCTCTTATTGCTGGGTTTGCTAAGTCATAGAATATTGGTGTTTCTATTGGCATAGCTCCTTGATCAACAACAAGGTTATATACATAGTCAGATAATAGGTCTCTTACTAATCTTCCTTTTGGATACCATTTTAAGTTTCCTACATCTGATGCTATTTCATAGTCACAGAATTCTTTTTCTCTCATTAATTTAACATGTGGAGGTTCCCCTTCGTCACTTGCACCTACACCTAATTCATATTGTGTTAATTTTTCTAAATCTTCATTATCAAATTTAAAGTCGTCTGTTTCAATTACTTTATCTTGATTTAATATGTAGAATTTGGATTCAGGTCCTTTTTCTTTTTCCTCTTCTTCGGTTTCTTCTGAGGTTATTGTACGTGATAGTTCAGATAATGGGTGTCCTTTACATGATATTTCAAATGCTTTGTACCATCCGAATGGAACTCTATAAACATTTAATCCTTCGGTTTTTATTGCTTCTTCAGCATCTTTTAATATTTGGACTGCTATATTTGGACTTCCAAGTGAACTTGATAAGTGTGCATATGGGTATAGTATGATATTTTCAGCTTTTATTTGTTCATTGGTTTTTATTACTTCTTTTACTAAGTTTTTAACTACACCATTTGGGTTTTTTTCATCATCTTTTTCAATTGCACTAAAAACTACTAAAGATTCGTCGAATGCTCCATTTTTTTTAGCATCTTCTATTTCTTCTGCAATTTTTGTTTTGTTTTTTACAGTATATTTTAAATAATCAGAATGGATAATTAATACTCGCATTAAATCACCATATTTACTTTTGAAATTAAAAATTAATTTTGATAAAATGAAAAAATAATATTATTCTAGAATATATTTTTTTTAATGTTTTTACATTATGTTTTTATTATAATATTAATAATATGGTAAAAAAAAGTTGTAATAAAATTTTTTTTATAAAAAATGGTGGAGGTATGGGAAAAATAGTTTTTTAAAAAGAGATTATAGTGGTATATCTCTTTTATTTATTACTATGTATGTTAAGATGTAGCCTATTATTCCTGTTGCAATTACAATAAGCCATCCAATGTTTGTTGAGAATGTTAATACTCCTTCAATAAGTGGTACTGGAATATTCCAAGGTAAATAAAGTAATTTATCATACATTGAAGAGCTTATATTGAGGAAAATGATTAATATTGCTAAAACTAGGGTAGCGCTATGGTTTTTAATTGCAGTAATAACGAAGGCTAATGGGAGGAGTGTTAGGTATAGTATGAATGTTCCAAGTAAGAATTTTCCACTTGTTTTCAGCAGTAGTCCTAAATCAAAACCTGGCATTCCTACAAGTGTGTATAAGATAACTGATGCAATTATTGTTATAATTGTTAAAAAGAGCATCCAAAGTAGTAATGTTATCATTTTACCATTTAAATATTCTCCTTTTGATACTGGAAGTGGGATAATTGATTTTATTGTATGTGTATCTAAGTCTATGGTAAATAGGTAGTTAATAATTATTGTTCCAAATATTATACTAAATATTGTTAGGGAGACGGTTATACTATCGTTTATTGTTGTTATTAGGTTTCCTCCTTTGAAGTAAATTTCAATAATTGTATTCATTATTGGAACTATAAGTGCACCTATTAGTGTAATTATTAGGGTTCTACTTCCTTTGAGTTTGAAAAATTCCATTTCGATAAATCTTAACATTTATTTTCATGCTCCTTCTTGTATTAATCTCATAAAGTATTTTTCAAGGTTTTCTTGTTTTATTGTTAATTCGCTTACTTTAATTCCACTTTTTATAAATGCTTCGTTAATGTCTGCACGTTTGTTTAGGTTGGTTAGTAATATGAGTTCTCCGTCTTCTATTGTGAAGTCTGTGTTTTCTTTTAAGTTGTTTTTTGTTAGAACTTGGGTGGCTAAGTTTATGTTATCTACTTTAAATGTTGCTCGTTTTTTGGTTTCGTTTTTTAAGTTTTCTTTGTTTATTTCTCTTATTAGTTTTCCTTCGTCTATTATTCCTATTTCGTCTGCGAGGATTTCGATTTCTGATAGGATGTGGCTTGAGATTAGTACTGTGATTCCGAGTTTGGATGTTATGTCTATTAGTATGTCTCTTATTTCAACTATTCCTGCGGGGTCTAGTCCGTTGATTGGTTCGTCTAGTATTAGTAATTCTGGTTCGTGTATTAGACTTGCTGCTAGGCCTAGTCTTTGTTTCATTCCTAGTGAGTAGTTTTTGAATTTTTTGTTTGGTTCGTTGTGTAGGTTTACGAGTTTTAGTACTTTGTTTATGTTTTCTTTTTTGTAGTCTCCTCGGATTTTTGAGAATATTTTTAGGTTGTCTTGGGCGTTTAGGTTTGGGTAGAATCCTGGGGTTTCGATTATTGATCCTATTTTTTTGTATATTTCTTTTTTGTTTTTGTTGTTTAGTGCGTCCATGCCGAATAGTTTTATGTTTCCTTTTGTTGGGTTTATTAGTCCTAGTAGCATGCACATTGTTGTTGTTTTTCCTGCACCGTTTTTTCCTAGTAGTCCGTAGATTTTTCCTTTTTCTACGTTCATGTTGATGCCTTCTACAACGAATGTTTTGTTATATTGTTTTGATAAGTCGTTTGTTTCTATTATGTAGTTAGACATGATTTTTTTCCTTTTTGTTTTTTTGAATTTTTTGTAATAATTATCTTACATTTGTAATAAATATATTACATATGTAATAAATAATTTACATAACTTAGTATATAAACCTTTACCCAACACATCAAAAAAAATCATCTAAAAAAAAATAAAATTACTTTCTAAATTGCTTAACAAAACGCTCATCATAGCTTTTAACAATATCCTTATACTGATTCCACAAACCAATTGACGAATTCGCAATAATCTCCCCATCATCACTAAATTTAGAGAAAATATGAAACATTTCAATTTTATCCCTAATTATAACCTTAGCCTGAGGAAGATTAGCTTTCTTAATATTAATATTAGCATCCTTCAACTCATCAATTATACTAATCTTCTCTTTATTTATATAGCAGTAAGGTGAAGCTAAAATATTAATCTCCACAGTTGAAGGTAAAGAATTAAAAGCTCTTTTCAACTCTTTACTCTCATATGGAAAAAGAAAACCAATACGCATATTCAAAGTTTCTCTAGTTCGAGTTATTATCTCAATTTCTCTTTTAATTATCTTATCCTGATTATGTATTAACCACATTGGAGCTTCAACTTGAGATATTTGATTTTCATAATTATCCATTAATATTTTCTCTGCTTCATCAAGTTGACTTATTAATTTTTCTTTCTCCCTTCTAAAAATATCATTTGCAGGATTTACAGTATATTTTATAGGCCTACCCTTTTCTATTTCAATATATCCCTTTTCATTTAACCTTTTTAAAACATCATATACTTTTGATCTTGGAACATTAGAGTTTATACTTATATCATTGGCTGTTGAAGTAATTGTATTATTTAAACTTAGATATACCTGAGCTTCATATGCTGTAAGACCTAATTTTTGTAATGATTCTATAACTTTTTCATTCATTTTTTTCACAATCCTAATACTTGAGTACTCCTTTATTTTTATTAATTTATACTTTTAACCCTTAACTAGTTACAAAATCTTTAAATATAAACTTGATATAAACAACTAATTATAAAAAAGATATGAATTTAATTAAATTCAAAAAAATTCCAAAAAATTTTCTATTATAATAAGGAGAGTAGAGAAAAATGGCAAATGAAAAACTAGATATGTTTTGTTACCAATGTTCACAAGCAGCAAGAGGAAACGGTTGTACAGTAAGTGGAGTATGTGGAAAAACACCACTAATAGCAAGACTACAAGACAACTTAATATACGCAATGAAAGGTATAAGCGCATACAACTACCACGCAAAAGCACTAGGAGTAAGTGACAAAGAAGTAGACGAATTCCTAACAGAAGGACTATACACAACACTAACAAACGTAAACTTCGACGTAGACGACCTAATAAAAATGGGACTAAAAGCAGGAGAAGCAAACGTAAAAGTAATGAGACTACTAAAAGAAGCACACAACAACACCTACGGAGAACCAACACCAACAGAAGTAAAAGTAGGAGCACAAGAAGGACCAGGAATACTAGTCACAGGACACGACCTAAAAGCACTAGAAGAACTCCTAAAACAAACAGAAGGAACAGGAATAAACATATACACACACAGTGAAATGCTACCAGCACACGGATACCCAGAACTAAGAAAATACGAACACTTAAAAGGAGAACTCGGAGGATCCTGGATAGACCAAAAAACAGTATTCGCAAAATACAACGTAGCAATAGTAGGAACCTCAAACTGTGTACTACCACCAAAAGAAGAATACAAAGACAGATTCTACACAATCGGAATACCAAAACTCACAGGAGTACCAGTAATAGAAGACTACGACTTCACACCAGTAATAGAAAAAGCAAAAGAACTAGGATCACTAGAACCAGAAGAAACCACAACAATATCCACAGGATTCGGAGTATCAACAATACTATCCCTAGCACCAAAAATCAAAGAACTAGTAGAAGCAGGAAAAATAAAAAGATTCTTCCTAGTAGCAGGATGTGACGTAAACCTCCCAGGAATGAACTACTACAGAGAATTCGTAGAAAACCTCCCAGAAGACACAATAGTACTAACACTCGCATGCGCAAAATTCAGATTCAACGACCTAGACCTAGGAGACATAGAAGGAATACCAAGACTCCTAGATATGGGACAATGTAACGATGCAATATCAGCAGTAGACGTAGCACTAGCACTATGCGACCTATTCGAATGCGAACTAAACGACCTACCACTAACAATAGTCTTAACCTGGATGGAACAAAAAGCAGCAGCAATCCTCTGGAGCCTATTCTACTTAGGTAAAGAAGACATGCTCATAGGACCAGTACTCCCAGCATGGGCAAACGAAGACATAGTAAATGTTCTAGTAGATTCATTTAACTTAACACCAATAGGAGATCCAAAAGAAGATATAGAAAGAATAATGGGTTAAATTTTATATAAAATTACCCCCATTTTTTTCTTTTCATATTCATATTCACCATATAAAAACCCATTAAGGAGAATAAAAAAATGTCAGATATTAAATCAAAACCATTAAACACAAAAAACCTAATCGAATACCAAAAAGACTCAGTAGTCAGCCGAGAAATAATAAAAAAAGAAATAGGAACAGTAACAATATTCGCATTCGATAAAGGACAAGGCCTAAGTGAACATAGCGCACCATTCGATGCAATGGTACAAATCATCGATGGAGAAGCAGAAATAACAATAGATGGAAAACCAAACACAGTATCTGAAGGTGAAATGATAATAATGCCAGGTAACATACCACACGCATTACAAGCAGAAAACAAACAATTCAAAATGATTTTAACAATGATAAAAGCCGAATAAAAAAAATATAATTCTTAAATAATAATATGGGAGATTAACATTTTAAAAAATATACTTTATAATCCTAATACTTCTAAATTTTAATAAAATGTAATCTCCCTTCTAAACTAAATAAATATTTTATTCTCTCATACACCATACTCATCTATTTTTAACTAAATCCCATCAAACATTTACAACTTTTTGGCTCTGTCTAAAACTTTGTGTGTTTGATATTTTATTATTTTTTTTACACTTGAAATGGTACTATTTTTTTGAAAATTGTTATTTGTTCTTCTTTTTTGTTTTTAAGCGTTTTTATTGAGTTTAC
>CAYSIF010000040.1:0-14440 GCA_964431035.1 uncultured Methanobacteriaceae archaeon
AATCAGAAAAAAATATAAAAATTTAAAACAAAAAAATTAAATTGACGGCATTGAATTTTTATTTTTTTTTTTAGGTTTTTTAGTATAAAAATAAAACCTATTTTTTTAAGTTTTAATGAATAAAAGGAAAATTTATAAAAAATATGAAATAAAGAAAATTAAAATACTGTTATATAAAAAAAGAGGGATTGATATATGGAAAAAGAACGTATTATAATTGTAGGTTTAATTGGAGTAATAATAGTGTTAGTTGGTGCAATTCTTATTGTGGCTTCAATGCCCCAACTAGATACAGTTAACGAGATTAATAATACTACAGATCCAAGCAATGCAACTGATAATATAACAAATGCAACAACAAGTTCTTCAAATAATCACAATACTAACCATAATAGTAATAGTAATCGTAATGGTAATGGTAATAGTTTAAGTAATTATCAATGTGCTTTTTGTGGAAAATATGGGCATACTGAGGATAATTGTCCAAGTATGAGAACACCTGGAGGACATGTAGCAGGAACTGGGGCAGAAGGATGGTATGTAGATGAAAATGGAAACGAATACTATTGGGAGCCTTAAATGTATTATAAAAAAAGGTTCCAAATATACATTTATTCAAATTATTAATATGCTATTTTTTTTTGAAAATATGGAAAATAATTAGGTTTTTAAGTATTTTAAAAAAAGTAGTAATTTTTTGAAATTGTGTTTAAAAGGATGGAAAAAGGTTAATTTTAAATATTTTGTAGTGGGGGTAATATTTTTTTTAGAAAAAAAATTTTGTTTTTAATAAAAAAAATGTTTTATGTCTTCTTTTTACTGTGGGGATTGTAAAAAGAAGAATACAATTTATTTTATTAATTTTTATTTTTTTTCTTTGCTTTTTCAACATCCTTTTAATTTTTTTAAAACCTAGGTTCTAATTTTTTTTAAGTATTTTTTTAAAATATTATGTATATAATATTTTTTTTAAAAATAAGGAAAAATATGTGTTTTTTTACTATTTTAGATAATTTTTTTTGTTTTCTCTTATTTTTTGATGTGTTTTTTTTTAATTTTTTTGTAGTGGGTAGAAAAAATTATAAAAATACTTAAAAAAATTTTTTTGATTATAATCTGTTTATTCTAGATTTTGTTTTTATTTTATTTTTTTGATTGAATTTCACATTTCGCTTACAACATTCCATTTTTTTTGGATTAATAGTGTTATGTTTATACAAAATGCAATTAATATTTTATAATTTATTCTTATATATAGTTTTTTATGTGTGTAATCGTGTACACATATACTTATTGAAATAAATAATATAAAAAAATATTTTCAAAGCCAAAAAAATGCACTTCACCTGCAAAAAAATGCAACTTAGCAAAGATGAGAAATACCCATTTATAAGCAAAATTCCTAAACTACTAAACAAGAAAAAAACACAAAAATGGTGAAAAAATAAATGTACGATTCAAACAGAGCAAGAGCAGAAGAAATTGTTGATAAAAGAATTAAATTTTACAGAAATTTAAAAGCATATATAATTACAAATACAATACTATTAATTATTAACTGGATTTTCACAGCAGAATTTTGGTGGGTTGTATTCCCATTATTCTTCTGGGGAATTGGAGTCATAAAAGACTTTTTAAATGCATACATATTTATTAACAGTTTTGAAAGTGAAGATTACAGAGAACGTAAAATCAAAGAAGAAATAGAAAAATTACAAAACTAGAAAAAAACTATGAAAGTGAATTTATTTATCTCAAAAGACATTGAAGAAGCACATACTGATATACACACTGATAAACTAACTGAAAATATCTCAAAAGCAATAAACATTCTAGAAGATAATGATAGAAAAGATATGATTACAGTTAAAAAAGATTCAGATCTTATTTTTCTAGAATTAAATGATATTTTCATGTTTAGAGTAGAAGATAAAAAAGTAATAGTTTACAGTGAAAATAAGGAATACAGTATTAAAAAACCTTTATATCAGGTTGAAGAAGATTTGAATAGTGATTTTGTTAGAATTTCAAAAACAACTATTATTAACTTGAAAAAAATTGAACGTGTTGCTCCTTCACTTAAAGGATTAATGTTTATAGAACTTAAAAATGGTTTAAAGGATAATATTTCAAGAAAATATTTACCTGAATTTAAAAATGCACTAGACATATAAAGAAGGGTGTGAATAGATGGAAGTTACAGATATAATTAAAAGCTTGGCAATGGGTGCTT
The DNA here is from genome assembly GCA_964431035.1 of uncultured Methanobacteriaceae archaeon. Taxonomy (GTDB): domain Archaea; phylum Methanobacteriota; class Methanobacteria; order Methanobacteriales; family Methanobacteriaceae; genus Methanobrevibacter_A. The sequence continues at coordinate 2,234 of CAYSIF010000040.1, forward strand.
TTGTAGGTTGTTTTATTGGATTATTAGTTGCAGTTTTAATATCCCTTGATGTTGGTCCTGGAAATATTGTATTTTCTGGAGTTGATATTGTGAATTTATTCTTTGGTTGTATTGTTGCAGGTTGGGGTTTTTCATTAAGTGGTTTAATATATGATAAGGAAGATTTAGCCTTACCATTTCAAGTAATTTTTCAAATGTTAATTGGTATGACTACCTTATTTTTAGTTGCTATATATTTAAAGTGGATGCCTATTGATTTGGGTATTGGGCCTATATTAACTTGGATTTTTATAGCTTGTATATTTGCAGTTATTTTCTGGTTTGGTTTTTATATTTATTATTATTTAGTGGCGTATAATTTGAATAAGAAGATTTCTGGTAAATGATCTTTTTATTTTTTTTATTTTTTTAAAGGATGTAGTGTGTGTACACACTTACACACATATTCTTATATTTATATATAGTGTTGAAAGAATAAACATAAATAAAATCATCACAAAGTATTTATAAACAATAAACTAAAAAGTATACATAATGCCGAGTAAAGAAGACGTAGATAGAATTTGGAAACTATCAGAAAAAACAAGAATGAACATATCACTTCCAAAAGAACTAGCCGACTGGTTAGACAACAATGCAGCAACAAACTGGAAACTAGACAAAGCTGCAAGATCAAAAGAAATAACAAAACTACTTTTAGAAGCAAAAAGAAGAAGTGAAGACGAAATATAAAAACCTTTTTAGCTAAAATAAGCATACAACATAACAAATAAAATAAAGAAAATAGCTAAAAAACCTAAACCAAACAAAATCAACAAATAACAAACAACAAAAACACCAATAAACAAACCCACTAATTTTGCCTTATGATTAAAAAACAAATCCATAATAGTCCTAGTAAAATCAGAAGGAATATTATAAGCATACAAACCATTAGCCAAATCAAACACCACTAAAGACAAAGAACTACCAGTCTTAGTCTTAATCTGCTCAGCAATATTAGCACGCTCCCCTGCCTCACGACGAGAAGTACCAATACCAATCTTAACCTTAGCACCATTACTCAACAAATACCAAGCAGAATCCAAACCCGCACGAATAGCCAAATCCTTACTAGGAAACTGAGCAATCAAATCATCCCCACCTTTACGATAACCCTCAATATGAGCACTACAATCCTCAACCATATAAGAAGTAATACCCGTCATCAAATCAACCAACTTATCCCTACCATGCTCAGAAATAAACTTAGTAGAATCAACCATATCAATAAAAAGATAATAATTATAATCCACACTCTTAGAATGACCAACCTTAAAAGGAGAATTCATAACCATAGCATACTCCCCACCAAGCTTAGTAAAAGCAACACCAGAAACATCACCAACCTCCTTATTAAACTTAATACTACGCTCAATAGCAGCAGCACCAGTCATACCAACAGCAGACCGAACACCAATCTTACTATCCAAACCAAGACTAATCAACCTAATAGCAACACGAATAGCATCATTCTTACTCTGAAGCTTACTCACAATCTCAGTAGCAGACTCCTCAACAATCTCACCATGATTAGATAAAATAATATTAGTAAACTCACGAATAACAGGAGAAGGACTAGACAACTCCACATACAAATAACGATCACTACCCATTATAATATTACTAACAAGAGCATACTCCTCAACATTATCCTCAGCAGGAGTAAGCTCATAAAAACTATGAGACTCAGGAATATTCTCAGAACCCACATCCCTAACTAAATTAGTGAAAATACTCTCAGTAGTAACATGAGCCTCCTCAATCTCCATCAAAATAGTCTGAGTATAATTAAACAACTCCACATACTCAGTCTCTAAAGGAGTAGTAGGAAAATACTTAGTACCAATACTCAAAGCCCTATAACCAGTACCCAACTTAAAAAAAAATCTAAAAATAGGATGCTTAGCCATTAGGCTTTCCTCCCTTCTCCAAATAAATATCAAACTCACCAGGCTGCTCTAACAAAATATCAGACTTAACACTAACATAGGGAAACTTCCAAGAACCAATACGAGCAGCAACAGTACTAGCAATATTACGAGAATTACTCTTAACAAAAGCCTCATCATTACTATTCACACGAACCTCAACATTAAAAGGACAAATATCCTCAACCTCATCAGAAACAACAATATTCAAAGTAAACTCCCCAGGCTTAACAAACAAATCATTACGAACAGCAATCAAAGGACGATTAACAAGATGCAACCTATCAGCAACAGTCACACTAATATTACCCGCATCATGAACAGCTTCCTTATAATCCTTAGGATGAACAAGTACAAAAATAACATAAGGAGCAGATGTCTCCACATCATCAACCATATTCATAACTTCCCTAAACATCGGAACCTTATGAAAAACATTCTCAATACGAGCACCAAAAGACTTATTATTAGAATTATCCAATTTGAGAATAGCTGCTTTTGCAACATTTAATGGACTGAATTTTTGTGTTTCTTTTTCCTTAAATACTTCCCATCTTTTATCCTCAATCTCATCTAAAACATCATCAGTAATTTTTTGAAGTAAATTTTTAACACGTTTTGGTTTTTTTGCTTTTCCAAAGACTAATCTTCCACCAGTTATAGTAAAGGATATTCTTTTTTGCTGAATATTGTGGAATTCATCAGCAAAGTCTCTGAATTTATCATTAGATAAGATTTTAGCATTTTCTTGTTCTGCGGTTTCTAGGATGAAGTGGTCTGCAACTGTTCCTACTGGAACTTCTTCTATAATTTTATCTTCTACAAGTTTTAAATATTGTTCTTTTTGATCTATACTGTGACGTAGTGAAGCATCCGCTAGTATTAAAAATTCGTGTTTACCTGCTTCTAGTGCTTTTATTGCAGAGATTATATTTTTAAGTTTAGGTTTATCTTCTCCTTTTCCATAATGAGCTACGTTTGCTGCATCAATTATAACTTTCAAAAAAACCAATCCACCTTTAATTTAATGATAAAAAAGAAATATTAAGTGTATATTTTGTGAAAAAAAATTAAATAAAATTTTAGATAATGTAATTATTTTGTATTTTGACATTTATAAATTTAATTAAGTTGATGAAAAAAACTGTTTAGAATAAGTTAAATAGGGAGAAAATAGTTATTTTATTAGTGTGTATTCTCCTTGGTATATTTTAGTTCCGTCTATTCTGTGCATGACTATTTCTACGGTGTCGTTTTTTATTTGGTAGGTGTTGTAGCTGTTGATGTCTTCTCCTCTTAGTTTGTAACTGGATAGTGATCCTGCACTTATGAATAGTGTTTCTTCTAGTTTCCATATGTTAGGTACGTGTTTGTGTCCGCTTATTACCATGCTTACGTTGTTGTTTACTATGGTTTGTAGTATGTCTCCTGCATCGGTTAGGATGTTTCTTTCTCTTCCTGTTTTTGGTATTGGTATTACGTGGTGGTGTAGTGCTACTATTGAGGTGAGGTTTTCTTCTTGTGCTTGTTCTAGTTGTGCTTCTAGGTATAGTTGTTGTTCTCTTCCTATTTGTCCGTAGTTTACGTCTGGTACTGAGCTGTCTAGTCCTATTATTGTGAATTCGTTTTCTTTTGTTAGTTTCCAGGTTCGCTCTCCGATTAGTTTTTCGAATGTTTCGTATCCTATGTTTCGTGAGTCGTGGTTTCCTGGTACTGCGAATATTGGTGCTTGTAGCATTTGTAGGTATTTTTCTGCTTTTTGGAAGCTTTTGTAGTATCCGTCGTCTGTTAGGTCGCCTGTGATTATTATTATGTCTGGTTTTTGTTTGTTGATTTCGTTTGCAAATTTTAGGAAGGTTTTTTCATCGAAGCTTCCTTCGCTTACGTGTAGGTCTGATATGTGTGCTATTAGTGTCATAAGGGAAAGGAGAGTGTATTTTTTTGTTTTATTTTTGGAGTTTTAGTATTGCGTCTGCTATGTCTCCTTTTGCTTCTTCTAGTGCTGTTTTTGCTTCGTCTATGGTGACTCCTGCTGTTGATGCTACCATTTCGATGTCTTCTTCTGGTATGTCGAGTTCTATTTCGATTTCTCTTTCTGTTGCTTCTCCGATTATTTGGTAGGTTTCTTGGCCCATTGCGTTCATTAGTGTTATGTCTGGGTCTGCTATTACTAGTTCTTTGTCGTTGAATTTTATTATGACTTCTGTTGCTCCTTCTAGGGATTCCATTTTCATTCCCATTTTTTTCATTTGTCTTTCCATTTGTTTCATTTGTTTTGCGTTCATTCCTGGCATCATTTTTTATCAATTCCCAAATAATTTTTTTAATTTTTATATTTTTTTTTTTGTTGTTTTCTTTTATTTATTTTTTTTTAGTTTTTAAATCCTTTTCTGACTTTTACTGCTTGTCCTGTTTTGAAGTCTTTTATTTCTTTTGGGTTTAGTAGGACTTTTCCGTATGCTAGTAGGTCGTCGTTTTCGTTGGTTATTAGTACTTCGTCTTGTGCTCTTATGTTTTCGTCGATGTTTGTTACGAATTTTGAGAATACACTTTTTCCATCTCTTGCAAATTCTTCCACACTGGTATGTATGACTACCCTATTTTCTGGATATTTTTTATGCTTGTGTAATCTTTTTGCACCCTCGTCTGATAAAACGAAGTTTGCATCGGATGCTCGCATGTTTGCAATAAGGGTTTTGCCATCATATATGTGACGAATCTTACCTGTCTTTTTACTTTTCTCAATATTAATATCACCTGTAAACAAAGCATCACCAGAACCCCTACCAAACTCATAATCAGCAATCAACTTAATCTTACGCAAATCATCACGACTAAAACGAATACTAAAAGAATCCTCATACTCCTCTAAATCAAAACCATACTCCCTACAAGGACGAGAATGAACCAAAACCTGATTATAATACTCACTATACTCAGCCAAACAATCAATTAAAAAATCAACACTATCCTCATCCAAATTACGAGGAGCAATATTCTGAGCCAAAGGATAAGTCTCATCCAAATCCAAAGGAGTAACACCAAAAGGAATATCCAAAACCACAAAATCAGTATCACTTAAATCAATTGGATCCTGACTTCCAGTTAAACTATAAAAACGTCCAAGTTTACCCTGATAATACCGACTATAAGGCTTACGCCCACCACCTAAAACCACAAGATTACTCTTTTTAGGAATATTCTTCAACTTATTTTTATGCCTTAAAACCTCAGGACGATTTAAAGACTCACAACCAGTATAGAAAAATGCAGACTTCTTAACACTCGGATTATAATACTCCAAATCCCCATTATATTCTTTTAATTCTCTTAATGCATCAAGAAGTGCAGGATGAGCCCTACACCTTCTCTCAACAAGCTCCATCAAAGTACCATCACTAATACACTGCCTAATTAAACGCAACTCAGCAAAAGAAACATACAAATTATGAGCAGCAATCAACTCCCTACGCTCCTCTTTAGGCATATTTCGTAAATCATCAAGAGTATACTTACTACAAACCTCACAACTACAAGGCATCTCAACTAAATTCTCCAACTTATAAGTACCACTAGTAGAAAGCAAACGATCATCCTCTGCATACAAAATATAAGCAGCAGAATCAAACAAATCACAACCCATAGCAACACACAAAGCAAAAACCATAGGATGACCAGCACCCATCAAATGACGAGGCACACTATCCGGTAACCCTTTCATACTACTCATAACAACATGCACCAGATTCTTATAATCATAACCCTCCATCAAAGGCACAACAGCACCAATAGGATACAAATCCGCACCCAATTTACTTAAACGCTCAGCACACTCCACCCGCAAATCAGAAAAAGTAGAACCCTGAACAACACTATTCAACTTCAAACTAAAATCATTACTATTCCTGTAATCAATTGCCTCTTTAGCCCTTTCAATAGTAACTTCCATATCACTTCTAGCTTTATCCTTATCAACATAAGGTGCAGTAGGAATATCAAGACTAGTACCTATATCAGAACCAATCTTTTCTTGAAAATCAATAACCTCAGTATTAGTAATATCAATATCACCATAAACAGACAACTGAAAACTACCAGAATCAGTCATAACAGGACCCGGAAAATTAATCAACTTATGCAAACCAATTTCACGAGCCTTCTCTTTTAATTTTTCATCCTTATAAATCAAATACGCATTTGTAATTACAATATCCGCACCATACTTCTTAACATCAATTGTCTGCTTTCTAGGATGAATAACAGGCATTAAAGCAGGTGTCTTAACTGCACCATGACTTGTCTTTAAAATACCAACTCTACCTTTATTATCTTTAGCTTTAATCTCAAACATAAAATATCTAATCCTCTTTAGTTAACTTATCAATAAGCTTCTCATACTTCTCATTCTGCAATTGCAAACTAATAGTATTAGTCTTATTAGACTTAATAATCTGCTCCTTAGACTTAATCAAATTATCAATATTCTCATCCTGCTTTTTTATAATATTATCCTTCTGCTCTAAAAGCTTCTCATAATTTTTACTAATTTTCCTTAATTGTACCTCTAAGTTTTCACTATTACTCTTAATCTGATTCTTATAATCATCCAATAAGCCTCTTAAATATTTAACCTGATCCTGCTTATCACTGATAATCTGAGTTTTCTCATCAAGTTTTTCCTGCAAGTCATCTAACTCTTTAAGTTTAGCCTTTTCATTAAAAACCTGAGTTTTAACCTTAAACTCCAACTCTTGTTTTTCAAGACGAGCCTCCTGAATACTATTAGTCAAACCATTAATCTCTTTATCCTTTTCTTTTAAATCATTATTTAACTCTTCAATAACACCATCTTTAAAATCAATACTCTCACTATAATCCTGTAAATCAGATTCTAACTCAAGAATCCTATCTTCTGCTTCTTTCAACTTATTCTTCAAATCACGAACAAAACTATTATTGTTGTTGTTCTTTTTTTTCTTATTTTTAGACTGCTTATTCATAAAAAACCCGAATTAAATAATTTAATGTTTTTTGTGAAAATCATAATCATGAAAATGCTTATGACCATGCTTTCTCCAATGATTCAAATCATCACCAAAACTATCACAATTAAACAACCACAAAAAATTATGATGATGACTATGCCTTACATGATGAGTATGACTTCCAAAATCATCATTATTATACAACCTGTGATGATGGCGATAATCCAAATTAGGATTTCCTGTTAACTCACGACTGCGACGCTTATGCTTATTAATAACCTTATCAACACGCAAACTACCACAATAAGGACACTTATAACTAGAACCACTCAAACTCCACTTCTCACCACACTTACCACACCTATAAGAATTAAAACGATTATTATTCATCAACAAAAACTTCTCCAAACGAGAACCCATATCCAAAATCCTGGAACGGGAATTATTATCTTTCAAATACTCCTCACTATAATCCTTTTTAGGCTCAACCAAAAAATATGCTTCCTTAGACTTCAAACCAGAAATACCAATCTTAGCAAGATTACGTTCAACTCTTCTTTTTAATGGTTTATCATTTAAATCCTCACCTAAAAAAGTAACAGACTTAACAGCAGAAGAAATACGGCTCTTATGCCGCAACTCATGCCTCAAATCTTGCCTATACCCTGTAACCTCTTCTGTTGACCAGTTTAACTCTGGATCATAGAAAGGAACACCAACATCAGATAAAGCAATTTTCAACTCATCAGCTAAAGGCAAAGACTTATCCAATTTCTCAGGATTTTTAGATGCCAAAGTACCACCCTGCTTACGCCCAAAAACAGGACCCACACCAACATGAAAACCAGCACAAATAAAAGCACTACGAACAGGAGAACTACTAGTATAAGTAGCAACAATACCATCACCATTAATTACCCTGTAGAAATGTTTGAAAAAATCCAAACTAAACAACTCAGGAGACATAACCTGACTAAAAGGATCTAAAAAAATAGCATCATAAACCTCACCCTCTAAATCCTGTATAACACGACGAGCATCATCAATAAAAAAATTAATACACATATTCTCCGGCAAGATTTCAGTGTATGCTTTATTTTTAATATAACCATCACTTACCAAAGCATCTTCAATAGCAATCTTAACCAAATCATGACTCCCTATAGGAGAAGGAACAAGCAAACCCGCAGCCAAAGTAGCACGACTAATCTCAACACAATCCACAGTTAAACTAGTATCACCATTTGTGTTTTTAATAAAATCATCAACCAAAGCAGTAGTATTATAACCCAAACCAGTACAAATATCCAAAACACGAATATCCTCCGTGTAATCAAATTTCATAGGACGAATAAACTTCTCAAAAGCTTCACTAATAGCACCAGTACGAGTATGCAAAGTCTCAACCTTACTATTAATCTCACGAGACCTAATACTATAAGAACCATCCTCAGTCAAGAAAAAATAATCAATATTCTCCCTAAAAAAACCATCACGAAAAGAAGTGTCCCCATTAAGGTTTTCCCAAGCAAAATACTCATTTATTTTCGAATAAATAGTATCATCAATAACACGAGATTCATCAAGATAAGTCATAATAATATAATATTTATAATCTGATAATATTTAAAAAAATAGGAGAAAAAGAAAAAAATTAATTATATCTATCCTTTTGTTCAACTATAAAATCTTCATCAATTCCCCAAGATTCTAAGTCTTGTTTTAAATCAGGATGACCAATTAAAAAATTCATAACTTCTAATTTTATATTTACAACAATCTGATTATAATTTGTTATAATCTCATTATTTAATGTTTTATCCATTATTACTTGATTATATGTTAGTTTTTCAGCTTCTAAACGTCTAATTTCTAAATCAAGGTATTCAGATTGTGTTTGATTTGAAGTTGTTTTATTAAATTCTTTAAGAATTGAAATCTCTTCATCATAGTTTTTTTGATCTTCTTGCAAATATGTTCCTATTTCTTCAGTATAACTACTTACCCCATCTGCAACTTCATGAAGTTCAATATCACTTTGATTTTCAATATTACTAGCACTAACTAATGCATTTCTAAAGCCTATTCTTTCTTGTTCTTGTTTATAATTTGTGTAAAATGTGAATATGACTGGAGTCAAAATAATCACTATAATAATTAATACAATTATAATTTTCATATTTCTATTCAAGAAAAATACTCCCAAAGATTTTTATTCCTTAAATTCAACATAACATACCTTAATTGTCTTTTTCCAAGGCACATCCCACATATGCCTATTCATTAACATTTCCATTATTAAGTCTTTTTTTGAAATATTCTTGAAGATTTTTATCTACACAATAAATATAACAACCCTTTAATCCTCTACTCATAAGAGTTCTGTAAGTATTCTTTATAATAATGTCTGCTTCTTTTAATGCATTTTCAGGATCTTCTTTATACATTTTCTTAATACCAAATAAAGATCTATCACTACTAGCTCTTTCATTGAAATCTGTGACAATTTCACCATTTTCATACCTAATATCATTACCTATAATAACTCCAACATAATCAAATTCTAAACCTTGACATGTATGAATACAACCAATTTCATTAAAAGAGCCTTTATCAATAGCCCATGTTTTAGTATTATCTAAATTCCAACTTTTAGAAAAATCACCAATTTCAATATCATGTACTGTGGAATCGTCCCTAGTATCGTTTTTCCAATTCCAACAATAACCTGCAACAACTCGGCTATTATTATTTAGTTTATTTTTTTCATAAATTGCATTATCTAATTCAGTTGGAGAATCAAAAATTTTGAAATCAAAATTAAAATCTTTATCAAAACTGAAATTAGCATTTTCTTCTATTTCAAGAACATTATCTAACCAGTTAATATATCCATCTGAACCGTTACATCTAAATTGAGATTCTAATTTTATATAATGTAATTCTGCACCTAATTCTTCTGCAAATAGTTCAATATCTGCTTTATTACCTACATCTTTAATATGTACTTTTTGTTTTTCATCAATGAAAAATACTGATGTTTTAGAAGCATTTATAATTTCTTTTATCTGATTTTCACCTTGATTACTATAAAATCCTGATTTTTCATTTAAACGATGAGCTTCATCAACAATTAAAACATCATACTGATTCTTTTTAGCATTAAGAAAGCTTCCACTACCTTTAAATAGATTTCGTATATTTCTCCTACTACCATTTTTAAGTTTTTCACTATAAACATCTCTAGGAGCACTATTTTTACTAACATAAAAGGATGATAATTCATCTTTAGTTAATTCAACCAATAAATTAATTGCCACAACAGATTTTCCAGTTCCAGGACCACCTTCTACAATCAATACTCTTTTTTTATCATCAGCATATGAATTTCTAGCTAAATCTTGTGCATATTCAAAAGCTACTTTCTGATTATCAATTAAAGTAAAATATTCATTATTTTCTAACATTTCAGATAAAGAATTCTGTAAACTTTTAGATGGTCTAAGCGGACTATTATTAATCTCATATAAAACTTCCTGATCATCCCCTTCTTTAATATGTCTGCTTATAAATTCTTTTAAGGAGTGATTATCTGTTTTACCAAATAATTTTGCATTATTTATAACTTCTGCATAAATATCATCAGTTAATGGATCATCAACATCTATAGTATAATTATGCAAATAAGCACATGGATAAATATCAATATTATTTTCTTGTATAAACTGATTATAATCCTCCAATAATACTGCATATGTCCAAGCTTGATAAGATGGATGTGTAACTTCCCTTTTAGCACCACCAACATAAGTTCGCACAATATCCTTCATACTATCAACTTTTTCAGCTTCATCCCACTGTTTAAGTTCTATAATAACAATAGAATGATTCCCCTCATCATCATATCCACTTAACATAAAATCTATACGCTTACTTGTTGGAGGAACAACAAATTCAATAGCAACTCCAGTATTACGTGGAATATTACTACTATTTAAAAGAGTATGCATATATTGCATACTATTACGCCAAGACCTTTTCTCATTAGGATTAACCCTATTAGCAACAGTATTAACAAATGCCTTTTCTATCTCATCATCAATTATATTACTTTCAACAGAATTTAAAAACCCATTTAAAGTAGAATTATAAACTAACATACAACACCCTTATAATTTATTATATTTTGTAGAAATTCCCTTAAATTTTTCAATAGGATATTTATTTTTATTAATTTCAAGTTTACGAAGCACAATCTCTTCAACATCAACATCCAATTCATTTGCAAGAAGCAAAGAATAAATTAAAATATCCGCTAACTCTTCACAAACTTCTTCTTTATCAAATTCATCATCCCATTGGAATAACTCCAACAATTCCCCAGATTCAATAGAAATTGATTTAACTAAATTTTCAACAGAATGAAACTGATTCCAATCCCTTTCATCCCTGAACTTTAAAATCTCATTAAGTAGATTATCAAATGTAATAAAAATCCCTCAAAACAGTAAAATATTAAGTTAATAAATATTTATTTAATTCTAAACATTAAAATAAATTTCTAATTATGCAAAAACAATACCTAATAATTATATTAAACTTAATTTCCAGTATTCTCTTTCTTCCATTAAGATTTTTCCCAGATAGTTTCTTCCTTCTTTATTTGTACATTTTTCACAGTAACATGATCCATAGTAATTGTCGTGCCATGTGTTTCCTTCTATTAGTGTTGCATTTTCTGTAAGAAGTAGTTTTTCTACTAGTTCTGGGTGTTGTGTGAATTTTGCATGTACTATTTCTGCCATTATTCCTGTTTTTATTTTGTTCCAGTTGTCTCTGAGTTGTACTTTTTTTCCTAGTCTTTTTGATTGTCTTGGGTCTAGTTTTGTGAAGTCTTTTCTTATGTTGTTGTCTAGTGTTTTTTGTGCTTGAAATGCTGCTTCACTGCTTTGATACATTAGTCCATTGTATAGTATTGGTATTTCATAGAAATTACTTAAAAAGTAGTATCTTCCTCTAAAATTATCTATTATCATTTTTTCATATCACCTTTTTTATTATTTTTTTCTGTAAAAAAAATTGATTTTAGAGGGAAAAAATAGTTTGTAGTTTTTTTCATATCTTCCCCCTTTTTACAAGAAATAGTTATATTATTTATTTTATTTTTTCTATTAGTATAAATCTTTTATGGAATATGACATTGCTATCAAGTTAAGGTTTTTTGTATTTTTTTCTTTTATTTTTCATTATTT
>CAYSIF010000041.1:0-14161 GCA_964431035.1 uncultured Methanobacteriaceae archaeon
AAAAAGAAGAAATAAAAATAACTAAAAAAAAACTTAAATATCTAGAACCCTAATATATTATTTTAAACAAATTTTTTAGTTGTTTATTATTTCTAAATTATTAAAAGCAATTAAAATTTATATTTATTTTTAAGAAATTATATTTAAATTATAAACACATTTCACACTTTTTTAGGGATTATGGTTTTTTTTATGAAGGTTATAAAGTTAAATCAGAATCAATTAGATATTGATTTGATAAATGAAGCTATTGATGTTTTAATTGATGGGGGTGTTATTCTATATCCTACTGACACAGTGTACGGTTTAGGTGCAAATATCTTTAATAAAGAAGCTGTAAACAGGATTTACAATATTAAAAAACGATCGAAAGATAAACCATTATCTATTTGTGTTTCATGTGTTGAAAATATTTCATTAGTTGCAGATATTAATGAAGATCAAAAAAATTTCATTTTAGATTATCTTCCAGGACCTTATACTTTTTTATTTAATAAGAAAAATATTATTCCTGAATATATTGCTCCTTTCACTAAAAAAATTGGTGTTAGAGTTCCAGATTCAAGTATATCTCAATTACTTTCTTCATTATTTCCTATTGTAACAACTAGTGCGAATATTTCTAATAAATCTACTTTAAATAATCCTAAAGATATTATAAATCAGTTAGATGGGCAAGTAGATTTGGTTTTAGATGCAGGTATATTGGGGGATAATAAACCTTCTACAATTATTGATTTAACAAATGAAGATTATAGTATAATTAGAAGTTAAAAAAAGATTTTTTCATATAATGATTTTTTTGAGGAGTTTTAAGTATAATGAAAGTTTTATCAAGTATTCAAGGGCATGATAAGTTAGCAACTAATTCTCCATTAGATAAGATTCTTGATGGGGGTATTGAAAAAAGAAGCATTACTCAGATTTATGGACCTCCAGGTTCAGGTAAAACTAATATTGCAATGTTTTTATCAATTATGGTTGCTAAATCTGGTAAAAAAGTAGCATATATGGATACTGAAGGAGGAATATCTGTTGAACGTATGGAACAAATGGCTGGAGGAGATTTTGAGGAAGTAGCTCGTAATATTGTTGTTTTCGAACCTAATACTTTTAAAGAACAAGAAGAAGATTTAAGTGTTGTTGAATCATGGATAGCTTCTAATAAAGGTGATGTGGACTTATTTGTAGTTGATTCAGCAGTTGCATTATATCGTGTTTTAGAAGCAGAACGCTCAGAAATTACAAGTACTCTGCGTAAACAAATAGGAGATTTATCTAGATTGGCCAGAAAATATAATCTTGCAGTTCTTGTTACTAATCAAATTTACCAATCTTTTGATGAAGAGAATAATAATAGTGTTTCACCTGTTGGTGGGACTGTATTGCAATATTGGAGTAAAACATCAATAGAATTAGAAAGAGATTATGAAAATGGTAATAGGGTTGCAATTTTGAAACGTAGTAAAACATTAAAAGAAGGTTTGAAAGTTGAGTTTTCAATAACTAATAAGGGTATTGAATAATACTATTATAAATATTATTTTTTACATAATTATTAAGTGCTAGATTATTTTTATATGTGATTAATTATGTTACCAGAAATTTCTGAAAAAGAGCATGGTAGGGAGTTAAGAGAAGCTCCAGAAGGTTATAATACTGCTAATGATTTTTTTGAAGCTCTTTTTCTTGATAAAGATTTAATTTGGATGGGTCAGAATACAAATCATTTGCATGACGAAGATTTTATTATGGATGCAATGGTTAAAGCAGTTAAACGTAAAGATTATAATACTTACCCTCCTCCTGAAGGTTTATCAGAGTTAAAAGATTTAATATTAAAAGATTTAGATTTGCCAGGTATGGATTTAGTTATAACTGCAGGGGCAACTACTGCATTATATTACTGTATGAGTGATTTACTAAATGATGATGAGAATGTAATTACTCCAGATCCAGGTTATCTTATTATTGATAATTTTGCAAGTAGATTTGCTAAGGAAGTTAGATCTGTTCCTATTTATAGTGAGGAATGTTGTTATAAATTAACTCCTGAGCTTGTTAAAGAGAATATGGATGATAAAACAAAATTAATTCTTTTAATTGATCCTTTAAATCCTATTGGTGGGGCTTATACTGAAGATGAGATTAAAGAATTTGCAAAAATAGCTAAGGAAAATAATTGTTTCCTTTTACATGATATTACTTATAGGGATTTTGCAAGAGAACATTTTTTAGCTGCAAAATATGCTCCTGAAAATACTATTACTGTTTATAGTTTTTCTAAGATATTTGGTATGGCAGGGGTTAGAATTGGTGCTTTAATTTCTACTCCACGTATTATGGATTCTGCTCGTGAAATTTTGATTGATGATTTAGGAACTAATGTTATGGCACAATATGGTGCAATTGAAGCACTTAAATCTAAACCTAAATGGATTGATTATGTTAAAGATACTACTTTTAATAATCAGAAGATTATTAAGAAGGTGGTTGATGAGTGTGAAGGTGTTTTCATTCTTCGTTATCCTTCTGATGCTAATATGATGGCTATTGATTTGAGTGGTGCAGGTATTGATCCTAAAGATTTTTCTGATTATTTGTTAGAGCGTAATGTTTTCACACGTGAGGGTGGTTATACTAGTCCTCGTTTTGGTGATAGGTATTTGCGTGTGAGTTATAGTATACCTCCTGAAGAGGTTGAAATTTTTGCTCGTGAGTTTAAGAAGGCTTATGAAGCTTTAAAAACTATTTAATATTTACTTTTTTTCTTATTTTTTTTATTCTTCTTTTGTGTAGTAGTATTCTCCTTCTTCTTTTTGTTCTCTGTCTAGGTAACTGTCTAGTTTGTTTACTCTTGGTCTTTTTGTTTCTTTGTCTCTTCTGAATGTTATGTTCAAATCTTTTAAGAAGATGTTCATTGATGTTCTGAGGTCTGTTGGTGCTGTTGCTTTCCCGTTTAGTCCTGGTTCTCCTTGGAATACCATTGCTCTGTCAGATACATAGTCTATGAATACTATGTCATGGTCTATGATTAATGCTGCTGCATTTTCACTTTCTACTATTTTGCTTATTGTTTTTCCTGCATTTAGTCTTTGTTCAACATCTAAAAATGCTGTTGGTTCGTCGAATAGGTACATGTCCGCATCTTTTGCTAGTGTTGTTGCTATTGCTACTCTTTGGAGTTCTCCTCCACTTAAATCTTTTATATTTTTGTCTAATAAGTCTTTTAATGCAAGTGGTTTTCCTATTTCACTTTCGAATATATTTGAACCATATGTTGGCGCATTCATGTATAGGAAACTTTCTACTGTTCCTTCAAAGTCAGATACTATGTATTGTGGTTTGTATGCTATTGTTATCTCTTCTTCTACTTCACCATTATCTGCTTTTTCCACTCCTGCGAGTATTTTACTGAATGTTGTTTTTCCAATTCCGTTTGATCCGAACGCTGTTATAATTTCGTCGTGGTATATTGTTCCTTCATCGGCGCTTAGTTCGAATCCTTTGTATTTTTTATCTATTTTACTATAACTTGTTAGTACGTTTCCTTCATCTTCTGGTGTTGGTGGTCTTATGTCGAATTCTATTGCTTTTTTACGTATTCTTACATTTTCTTCTTTTAAAAATCCGTTTATGTATGCATTTATTCCCACTCTAACTCCTTTCATTCCAGATACTACGCCGTATGCTCCTGGTTGTCCATATAATATATGTATATTGTCACTTAGTGCATCTAATGTTGCGAGATCGTGTTCAATTACTAATACTGTTTTATTGTCTTCTGTTAGTGATCTTATCACATTTGTGGCATTGATTCTTTGTCTTACATCTAACCATGATGTTGGTTCGTCGAAGTAGTAGAAGTCTCCTTCTCTTAATACTGTTGCAGCTATTGCTACTCTTTGGAGTTCTCCTCCACTAAGGTTTTCCATGTTTCTATCTAGGATATTTGTTAGGTCTAGGTCTTCTATTATTGTGTCGTATTTGTCTCTTTCGTCTATGTTTTTTAGTAGTGTTTTTACATTTCCTTTTACGACTTTTGGTAGTTGGTCTACCATTTGTGGTTTGTGTATTGTTTTTACTTCTTGGTTTTTTAAGTCTTGGAAGTAGTTTTGTAGTGCTGAGCCTTTGTAGAATTCTATTACTTTGTCCCAGTTTGCTTCTGTTTCGTAATCTCCTAGATTTGGTGTTAATATTCCTGAGAGGATGTTCATTATTGTTGATTTTCCTATTCCGTTTTGTCCTAGTAGTCCAACTACGTTTCCTTCTTTTAGTGTTGGTAGTCCGAATAGTTCGAATTGGTTTTGTCCGTATCTATGTATTGGATTGTCTAGTGCTTCTGGGAGATTTATTACACTTATTGCATCGAATGGGCATCTGTTGGTACATATTCCGCATCCAGAACATAATTCTTCAGATATTAGTGGTTTGTTACTGTCTTCGTCTATGACTATTGTGTCTTCTTCCATTCTTACTCCCGGACAGTAGTCGATACATACATAGTTACATTTTTTTGGTTGGCATTTGTCTTGGTCTAGTATAGAAATTCTACTCATTTTTCTTTTTTCCTCTCATTTTTATAATAGTAATAGTTATAATTATAATTAGATTTAAATATTTTTTTTTAGATATGTATTAATCGATATCTTTTTATGGGGTTTATTTGAGTATGAAACAGGCGATTATTGTTCGTAAGGATATTAAGATGGGTAAAGGTAAGTTGGCAGCTCAGTGTTGTCATGCGAGTGTTGGTTCTTTTGAAAAAACGGATTCTAGTATTATTCGTAGGTGGAAGGCTGATGGTTGTGCTAAGATTGTTTTGAAGGTTTCTAGTTTAGAGGAGCTTTTTGTTTTAAAAGAGATTGCTCGTGTTAATAATATTTCTAATTTTCTTGTAACTGATGCTGGAAGAACTCAATTACCTACATCAACGGTAACATGTTTGGGTGTTGGTCCAGATACTGATGAAAATATTGATAAAGTGATTAAGGATTTAAAACTTTTATGAGTTAACTTATATTTTAATTAGTCTTCTTTTTAATTAAATGATATTCTAATAATTAACAAGGTGATGAAAATTATAAAATGGGTAATAAAAATAGGAGGAAGCCTATTTCCAGAATATGCAATAAAACTAACACAAAACCTAAAAAACACAAACACCCTAATAATAACAGGAGGAGGAGAATTCGCAAATCTAATAAGAAAATACGATAAAAACACACAATTTTCCAACGATATAACACATGAAACAGCAATAAACGCAATGGACATAATATCAAAACTACTAAACGACAAATTCCCATTCACACAAACAGTAAACAACCTCCAACAAGCACAAGAAGCATCAAAAAACAATAAAATACCAATATTACTATGCTCACAATTCCTAAAAGACAAAGACCCATTTGAACACAGTTGGAAAGTAACCTCAGACTCAATAGCAGCATACATCTCACAACTATTAAATGCAAAACTTTTAATAGCAACAAATGTAAATGGTATATATACTCGACAACCAACTGTTGAAGGTGCAAAATTTATCAATGAAATTGATGCAAAAAAACTACTAACTTTTAAAGAAACTTCAATAGATTTAATGCTACCTTCAATTTTAATAAAATTCGGGACTAATTGTTATGTCGTTAATGGAAAATATCCCGAAAGAGTATTATCAATAATTACAAATCAAGGAAACAAAAAGTTTCCATATACATATATTAAAGGTGAATAATAATGGAAAAAGTAATGTGCGAATCTTGTAAACAAGAAATACCACTAATTGAACCATACGTTCAATTCAAATGCCCACAATGCGGTAAACCAATCGCAAGATGTGAAAAATGCAGAACATTCGGTCACGCATACACCTGTGAATGCGGATTCGAAGGACCATAAATTAAAAAAACTCATAGGAGGAATAAAATATGGGAGAAGTACTAGCTACAATCAAAGTCATGCCAGACAGTCCAGAAAGAGACTTAGAACAATTAAAAGCAGACATAAAAGCAGTCATTCCTGAAGACGCAGAACTACATGAAATACAAGAAGAACCAATCGCATTTGGATTAGTTGCATTAAACACTCAAGTCATCGTAGACGACGGTGAAGGCGGAACAGAATCTACCGAAGCAGCACTACAAAATGTTGAAGGAATCGAAAGTATCCAAGTTACAGGCGTCGGAAGATTAATGTAAAAAAAAAACAGAGAAAATATTAAACTTTTTTCTCTAAACAAACTATTTTTTTTAAAAACAAAGAATTTCTAATTCACAAAAAATAAAACTAATTTTTTCTATAAAAATACAATACTATTTTTTTTTTATACATGTTATCAATAGACCTATTCAAAGAAATAGACAATCTAATACCAAAAGAACTAGCACTAAAAGAAGATAAAATAGGATATTTCGGATTAAACCACAAAAACACAGAAATATCAAAAATAAAAATAATGCTAGACATACTACCAGAAGATGATGAAAACTCACAAAAAGAAGAACTAATAATAACAAAAAACCCTCCAACATTCACACCAAAAACACCAACATATACAATAAACACAAACTGGGATGTAATAGATGGAGGATCAAGTGACACACTAGCACAAACACTAAACTTAAAAACAGAAGATAAATTCGATAAAAAAACAGGAATAGGTAGAATATGTCCCTACTATAAAACATTAGAACACTTACTATTAAACATCACAGACATTATAGATAAAAAACATATTAAAATTGCAAATATTGGAAACCCCCAACGTAAAATTAAAAAAATAGCAATCATTCCAGGATCCGCATTAAATAACAAAAAATACATAAAATTAGCAAAAGAACGGACAGTGGATGTTTTAATATCTGGAGATTTAACTCATAACTCTATAATTCTAGCTAAAAAATTAGATATAACATTAATTGATATTACAAATTATTATAGTCAAATATCTGGATTATTTGCCCTTGCAGATTTAATATCAACTATAGGTATTCCAATAGAAGTCATTGATAAAGGAATACAATTTGATTACACTTATTAAATAATTTTTTTTTAAAAACTATTTTTCCAATATTAATATTACTTTTTTTCTAGTTTTTACAGGTTTTTTATTACTTTAATTAAGTTTATAAGTGATATATATCTGAAAATATTATTATACAATAGTTATTTTAAATATTATAATATTAAATGACTAATTTCATTAAAATAAATAATAATTAACGAGTTAAATAATACTTATTATTTAAATAAAAACAAAAAAAGTATTACTTTTTTGGAGAATATTCCATGCTACAATATAAAATAGAACAATTACAAGAAACAAAAATTCCCCTAAACTTAGTGAAAGAATTCTTATTTAAACACATATGGGAAGAATACGGGCTGAAATATACTCCAGAATATCATAAAGATATAAAATACTTAAATGAATTCTATATAAACCCAAAACGAAATAATTTCTACATAGCGACAGATACTCAAAACAACAAAATTATTGGCACATTAGGTGTTCGAGAATATGATGCAAACTGTAAGAATTTCCCAAATTCATATTGCAGACAAAAAACTGCAAGCCTTTATAGAGTCTTTGTAGATAAAAATTATCGAAGAAAAGGGGTAGCATCAAATTTAGTAAATGTGGCGGAGGAATTTTGCTATAAAAAAAATTTTAATGAAATATATTTACATACTCAAAAATTTGTTAATGGAGTATTATCTTTTTGGACAAATTTAGATTTTCAAATTAGATTTGATTCAAACAATAGTCTCCAAACTGTACATATGGATAAGGAAATCCGTAATTTTTAATCTGGTTATAATTTTTCTCAATATAAGTATTACTTTT
Source organism: uncultured Methanobacteriaceae archaeon (assembly GCA_964431035.1). Taxonomy (GTDB): domain Archaea; phylum Methanobacteriota; class Methanobacteria; order Methanobacteriales; family Methanobacteriaceae; genus Methanobrevibacter_A. Next base: position 7,850 of record CAYSIF010000041.1, read on the forward strand.
TTTCTATTTTTATATTAGTTAGTATTACTTTAATAAACTTTATAAGGCATGTTATATTGAAAGTATTATTGTCTAGTGTTTATTTTATTTATATAATTATATATGGCTAGATTTAAGCATATAAAAAGAAAATTTTAAGTTTTAAGTAATACATATTATTTAAATAAATTAGAAAAAAGTATTACTAATCTTAATATTTTTTTAATAAAAATTTTTTTTAGGAGGAAAATAAATGCATATACCTGATGGTTTTATCCCACTTTGGCAATGCGCAATATACTATGTAATACTAATAATAGCATTATACTTCGCATCAAAATGGGCACGTAAAAACCTCGACGAAAAAAGAATACCTCTAATGGGTGTATTAGCTGCAGGAATATTCGCTATAATGTCAATGAATATGCCAATACCATTCGGTACAAGTGGACATATGGTCGGAGGAACATTAGTAGCAATAGTATTCATGGCTCCAGAAGCAGCAGTACTAGTATTCACAGTAGTACTACTCATACAAGCAGTACTATTCGGAGACGGAGGAATAACCTGCCTAGGAGCAAATGTTCTTAACATGGCAATCATAGGTGGGGGTGTAGGACTATACACTTTCAAAGGACTCCGAAATTCCATAGGAAAATACCCAGCAATAGGAATAGCAGCATGGCTAGCAACATTCATATCTGCAGAAGCATGTGCAATTGAAATGGCAATTGCAGGAACATTCCCACTAACAATAGGATTAGCATCCATGGGATTATACCATGCATTCATTGGAATAATAGAAGCAGTATTAACAGTAATCGTAATATATGCTCTAGAAACATACGAACCACAATTACTTGTATGGAATAGAAGAAACGCTGTGGAGGAAAATTAAAAATGGATAAAAAAGACAAATACCTAATAATCGCAGGAATCATATTCTGTATCTGTTTAGCAGTTTTATCTCCACTAATAGCATCAGGCGACCCTGATGGATTAGAAAAATCAGCAGAAGACTCTAGTGTTGGTGAAATAGAACAAAATTATATATCTGTACCTTTCCCGGACTATACATTCGAACCAATGGACACATTTGGTGAAATGTTAGTATTGCTAGTTGGAGGAATAATCTCCCTATTGGTGGCTATTGGTCTAGCAGAAATCGTTAAAAGAAGAAATTAAAAAAGAATTTAATATGGGATTACATTTCAAAACCGATGAATTCCCCATATATTCTTTTTTTCTCCACTTTTAACTTATATAATAAATAATGAATTTATTATTAATAAAAATTCCTATTTTAATAATAAATTGATTATTTAATTATTAAATCCCTAAAAATACTGGAGAAAATTATAAATAATGCCAAATATTAACGAAGCTCTAGATTTAGACACATTAAGTTCAAAAAACAGTATAATACATGACTTAGATGGAAGAATTAAATTAATATTCTTCATAGCAATAATAATATTTGCAGTAATATCTGACCAACTCTTCACACAAATAATACTAGAAATATTCCTATTAATCATATTATACTTAGCAACACTATCATTTAAATCCTCATTTTCAAGATTAGCACTACTATTGCCATTTGGGGGAGCAATAATAATATTCCAACCATTCATACATTCAGGAAATATAATATGGGCAAGTGGAATAAGTTGGATAAATATCACAGACACAGGACTAAACTGGGCCGTAATATTACTATCACGTTTAATTGTATGTTTAACCTCAGTAGTTATACTCTCATCAACATCACCAATGCAAGAAATAGTAGAATCATTCAGAAAACTAGGAATGCCACAAAGCATATCCATGATATTAAGCATCACAGTAAGATTCCTATTTATGTTTATAGATGAACTTGCACAAATACGCAAATCACAAAAATCCCGAAACTTCCACATCCACAATAAATTAACACCTTATAAATGGAGAGTAAAACAAGTAGGATACACAATTGCAATGATGTTTGTAAGATCCTATAAAAAAGGTGAAACAATTTATGCAAGTATGGCAAGCAGAGGATTCTCAGACGATTCAAAATTCTACATTAGTAGAAAAAAAATAACAAAATCAAATTATATTTTGATATTGTCATTAATTATTTTGATAATCTTTATAGAACTAATATTAATATTTTATACAAAAAATTTAGGTTATTTTGGTGTGCATTTAATACCTACATAAAAAAATTTAAAATGAGGAAAAAATATGTCCGATATAATACTTGAAACTTTTAATTTATCATTCACATACCCAGATGAAACACAGGCTCTTAAAAAAATAAACTTACAAATAAAAAAAGGAGAAAAAGTAGCAATAATGGGGGCTAATGGTGCAGGAAAATCCACATTATTCTCACATTTCAATGGTTTAAAAGAACCTACAGAAGGATATCTTAAAATTGACAATGAAGTAATGGAATATGATAAACAAAGTTTATTAAAAGTCCGTCAAAAAGTAGGTGTTGTTTTCCAAAATCCAGATGATCAATTATTCGCACCAAGTGTTCGTGAAGATGTTGCCTTCGGACCTATGAATCTAGGACTAGACTTAGATGAAGTTGACAGAAGAGTGGATGAAGCATTAGAACTGGTTAATATGTCTGGCTTTGAAGACAAAGCCCCTCACCATCTTAGTGGAGGCCAACAAAAAAGGGTGAGTATTGCAGGAATACTTGCAATGTATCCAGAAATAATGATTCTTGATGAACCTACTGCAGGTTTAGATCCTCAAGGTGTAGATCAAGTACTATACATTCTAGACTATTTAAATGATAAAGGAATGAGCTTAGTTGTATCCTCACATGATGTGGAAATGATAACAGAATTTGCAGATAGAGTAATAGTATTACATGAAGGGGAAATTATTGCAGAAGGAACAACTGAAGAAGTATTTTCAAACCACCAACTTCTTGAAAAAGCACATCTTAAACCTCCAAAATCCTCTGAAATATTACAAAAACTAAAAAATAATGGATTAAACGTAAAAACTAATAAATTAACAATAAATGAAGCATGTGATGAAATATTAAATGCAAAATTAGAATAAAAAAATGGTGATTAATTATGAGTTGTTGGAAATATTGGCCAAAAATTGAAGAAATAGCTGAAGCTTTAGAAAATTATGGAGTAGACTCTCTTGAAGATTTAGAATCATTAAATTCAGTTAACTTATCTGAAATTACAGAATTACTAAATGAAATTGAAATTATTGCACATGATGATGATATAGATTTCAACTCTGCAAAACATATTTTAGATAATGAACGAATGAATAAAGCATTAAAACTAATTAGAAAATTTTACTTATATATTGGTGCAAGACTCGAAACAGAAAATGCACATGATATAATAAGTGCAGATAATCCAAAAGATGCTTTAGATACTTTTCATTTTTATGAAAGATATGAAGGATTACTTAAAAATGAATCAAAATTAGCAAAATTTGATGAAGATACTACTTTTGTTTTTGTAGGTAGTGGACCATTACCATTAACTTTAATAATGTTTAGCCAAGCATTTAATTGTAATTGTATAGGAATTGAAATACAAGAGGACGTTGCAGATTTATCACGTAAAGTTATAGATAAATTGGGATTAAGTGATAAAATTCAAATAATTACTGGTGATGAGAATACTTTAAAAGAAATAGATTTTGATGTGGTTATGGTTGCTGCATTTGCTGAGCCAAAAGAAAGAGTATTTGCAAATGTTTGGGAAATAGTTGATATGGATACTCCGGTACTTGTAAGAACATATAGTGGTATGAGAGCAATATTATATGCTCCATTAACTGATAAAATTTTAAGAGGATTTCATAAAGAAGTTATGTTATTGCCGATTGGTAATACAAATAATACTAGTGTTTTACTTAGAAAAGTTTTATGATTTTCTAAGGTTCTTAAATGTCACAACTAAATATATGAATAATCCTATAATAAAGTAAACTATTACTTGTATATCAAGGATTCCAGTTTCAACTCCAAGTATTGTGTAGGTTAGTAGCAATGCATATAAAAATATGTAGAAGGAATCCTTAATTCTTTTAATAATTTTATATCCTATTCCAAGAATAAAACCTATAAGTCCCATCCCAACTGCAACACCAACTCTTCCAAAGTCCACCACCATCTGACCAAGTAATGTAGGAGTTACAGTAACCTCAGATCTCCAAGCTATAAGTTTCCCAATAGTCATTCTAGGACCTAAAGAACTTCCAGGCAAAGAACTTGCAAGTAATTTACCATGCATTATTCCATAATCACCAGAAACAGTATTAAGCAAATCCAATACATGTAATGTGAAATCTGCACGTGACTGTAATGTTGATAACGGACCAACACCCTTAGTTAATGTTCCTTCTTCAATAACTCTATAATATCCAATACCAACAATTCCACTTACCCCAAGTAATGCTGCAACAATAACTTCCCAAACTGAAAGTATCTCTCCAATATATCCAATTATTACAAGCATAAGTAAAACAGCAATCAATGGAGTTCTATATGCTAAACCTAATAATACTGCAGCACTTAATAAAAATAAAATTAAAAATCTGAATCTAACTTGTGATCTATTTAGAAGGTTTTCTTTATACTTCATTAAATATGAACTTCCAACCATACCAATTCCAGGTATCATTAAAAAAACAGGCATAGTTAATGCAGGAGATAATGAATATCTTAAACTAGAACGTAGTAAAGGTATTCCTCCAACACTACCAATACATAATACAAAGAACATAACTCCAACTAATATTAAACAAAAACCAATAGAATAAATATCATCTTTTTTGAATCTAGGCACTTTTAAATTATCATTATTTAATAGATAATGAGGAATAATTGTAGCACCTATAAAGAAAGATATAAATGCAATTATTAAATTTATTTCTAAACTCCAACTTACTCCTGAAAATGATAATAAAAGGAATATTGTAAATACTAACAATATGATTAGGGGATGGAAGATATTTTTATTTAAAATTTCACTTTTCTTAAAGATTGATAAGAAATTTTCACTAGGATAAAATTTTTTAAAATAGCTTCCTAACCATTTTTCTTCAAAAAATCTCATAATTTTAAAAATTATTGTAAATAATAATGAATTTTTAAATTTTGTTGTGAGAGTTCTTGTTATTATTGTTAATATATTATATACGTTGCTCATTTTTATCTAAGTTACATAGTTAATGTTTGTTACATTATAATTATTCATTATTGTTTCTAGAGTTTCATTATTGCAATTGTATATTCTTATTATTATTGGTTCTGTGTATCCGTTGATTTGTCCGAGTATGTTGCTTCCAAGTTCAAGGTCTTCGGCTGTTGCTCGTATAATCTCTAGTTTATCTTGTATTGCAAGGTTTGTTGGTTTTATACTTATTCTTAGATGGTTTTCGTATAATTGATTTTTTAGTTCTTGGTATGTTTGGCTGTCTTGATGGTCTGTTGCTATTGTTGTTGTTATTTCATAACTTGTATTTTCAGGTATTCCGTCATTTAATTGGGATAGTGTGTTTATTTGTTCGGGGCTTATTGTTATATCTACAGTGTTGTTGTATATGCTTCCATTTTTCTCAAGTGTTAGTTGATCAATGTATATGTCTGCTGTTTTAACATCATTGTAGAATGCTGCATAATATTGTGCGTCTCCTGTGTCAACTAGTAGTTTTGGTCTTGCTCCTGAGTCATCGTCTTCCCATATTACCCTTCCGGTTATTGTGACTTTTTCTCCATTTGTAGCATTATGCCCTATGATGGTTGTTGTTATTATGTCTCCTTCTAGGTAATATTCTGAGTATTTTTGCCCTATTTTACTGTAGGTTGTTGAATCGATTGATGTTGATTCTGTGTTGTTGTCATCATGGCTTATGTATACGAATGCAAAGCATGCTGCTAGTATTATTCCTATGATTATTATCCAATCGATTATGTTGAATTTTTTTAGAAATTTTTTTATTTTCATTTTTTATTCCTTTTTTTATTATTTTATTTTTTTAGTCTTTAATGATGGCTCCGCATGGACATATTTCGAAACATTTTCCACAGTTGTCGCATCCTTCTTGTATTATCACGTCAAATGCTCTTCTTTTTATTAGGTTTAATGGACATACATCGATACATTTTCTGCATGCGGCACATGCATCACTATCTACTTGCATTTTATCTTCCTTGTTTTGTTTTTTATTTTTGGAGTATTTTTATATTTAATATTTTTTTATACCAATACATTTATATAGTATATTTATTATAAATTATGATTGTTACATTGAATTGTAATGCAGGGGTGCCCGAGCGGCCAAAGGGGGAGGACT
>CAYSIF010000042.1:0-13503 GCA_964431035.1 uncultured Methanobacteriaceae archaeon
AAAATAAAAAAACAAGCAAAAAATAAAAGAAAAAAATCTTAAGTTTCTAGCAATGTTAATAATGTAAAAGAATATCTGATACATATTATTTAATTTAGAGTAAATATAATTTAGCAAATATTAATAAAAACCTAAACAACTACGAGACTAATAGAAAACTTAAAAAAAAAAACAAGCAAAAATAATGGAAATATGAAAAATTTGTTCTATAATAATTAAAAAATTATATTAATATTATGAAAATATAATTATTAACATAAAATTTTCTATCTGATTTTTTTATGATAAAAAAAAGTTACGATAAAAATAATTTTGCTTTTTTTAATTAATTACATCTTAAAAGAAACTAAAAAGATTTTATTAATAAAATAAAAATTCATATGTTAAACAATGAACTAATAAGGGAAGACTTCCCCATACTAAAAGAATACACATACTTAGACTCAGCAAGCACATCACTAACACCACTACCAGTAATAGACTCAATAAACGAATACTACTTAAAATACAATGCCAATATAGGAAGAGGAGCCTACAAAATATCAATAGAAGCAGGAAAAAGATTTGAAGATACTAGAAAACTAATAAGCCAAAACCTAAAAGTACAACCAGAAGAAATAATCTTCACAAAAAACACAACAGAAGGAATAAACCTAATAAGCAACGGATTCCCATTCCAAAAAGGAGACAATGTAATAATATCAAACATTGAACACCACTCCAACTACATACCATGGCTAAACAGAAAAGACATAAACATAAAAATACTCCAAGCAGACCAATACGGAATAATCAACCCCCAAGACCTCTACGACCTAATAGATGAAAACACCAAACTAATATCAATAAGCCATGTCAACAATGCAATAGGATCCCTACAAGACATAAACAAAATATACAAAATAGCAAAAGACCACAACATTTACCTAATGGTAGACTGCGCACAATCCTACGGCCACATACCCTTAAACATAAAAGCAGATATAATGGTATTCCCAGGACATAAAGGAATAATGGGACCAGTAGGAACAGGATTCATATACATAAACAATGAAATAATAAACCAAATAAAACCCGCAAACCTTGGTGGAGGAACAATAACCAATACAGAAAACAAAGAATTCACATTAGAAAAACCACCACACAGATTTGAAGGCGGAACACAAAACATAGCAGGAATATTCGGACTAAAAACAGCAATAGAATACACAAACCAAATAGGAATAGAAGAAATAGATAAATACACAAGTAAACTAACACAAAAACTACACACACAACTAAACGAAATAGAAAACATCCACGTTTATGGAAAAAAAGACAATATAAAAAACATAGTATCATTTAACATTAACAATGTAAACCCACATGATATAAGTAAAATATTAGATGAAACAGGAAACATCTGTGTTAGAAGTGGACACCACTGTGCAATACCAACAATAAATCTAATACAATCAAACGAAGGAACAGTAAGAGCATCACTACATTGTTATAATAATGAAGACGACATAAATAAATTAATAGAAATTATTGACGAAATCTCAAAAGTATTTTAGGCAAAAATTTATGATATTCCCAGAAAACAAGAAAAACCTAGTTATCTCATACTTCTTCCCAAGTTACATAAATACAGGTGGAACAGTAGTAGCTAAAAGAATAATAGAAGAAAAACAAACCGTAGACGTACTACAAAATGATACAAAAAACACACCAAAAGACGAAAGTCTAAACAATATACTAGACAACTATATAGACTTAAGAATAGTATTAGATGCACCATACGAAATAGACTGGACCTGGGAAAGCATAAAATCATTCACAGAAAAAGGAATGAACATACTAAATAATATAAGTAAAGAAAAACCATACGACACAATCTACTCAAGATCAATGCCAAGACAATCACATTACCTAGCATACGAATATAAAAAACAATACCCAGAAACCACATGGACTGCAGAATTCTCAGACCCAATAATCTTCGATATTTATGGAGAAAAAAGAATAAAATCCCAACTAAACGACCAAGAATACCTAAAAAACCTAAACAATATTCTAGAAAAAGAAAACTACCCACAAATAGAAACCACAACCACAGAATACATATGTGAATTACTACCCTACTTATTTGCAGATAAAATAATATTCACAAACAAAAACCAACAAGAAATAATGCTAACTAAATTCAAAGAAATAAACCCAAACCTCGACATAAAAGACAAAGTTAAAGAAAAAAGCATAATAAAACCACAACCAACACTACCAAAAGAATATTATAATAAAACACCAGTAGAATATGAAATATCAGACAAATATGTTAACTTAGCATACTTTGGATTATTTTACGGAACTAGAAACTTCGAAGATGTTTTCTATGCACTGGAAAATATTGATGAAACTTTAAAAAAATACTTCAAATTACACATATTCACAAGTGACAAATACTTCATAGAAAGAAGCATAAGTGATTTAAAAACAAAAGAAAACATCATACTAAATGATAATAGAAAATACTTAGAATTTTTAAACTTAACTCAAAAATTCGATGCATTAATCCTAACTGATGCTAATACAGAAAATTATTATAAATTAAACCCATATTTACCATCTAAATTTGCTGATTATCTTGGAAGTGGAACAGACATATGGGCAATAACTGAAAAAAACAGTATATTAAACCAATCAGATGATATAAAATATAAATCTCAGTTAGGAGATTATCACTCATCAAGTAAAATTTTAAACAAAATTATAAGTGAAAAACTAAGCCAAAAAGAGTATAAAGTTGTAGGAGAAACCCTTGAATTAAGTAAAGAACAAGAAGAAGATAATGTTCTAAAATACCTACAAATGCGTAATATGAGCTTAACAAATTCATTAAACAAAGAATCCTCCTTAAGACAAGAACGAGAAAACGAAATTAATGAATTAAAAAGAATTATTGATGAGTTAAGAAAATAAATAATAATATTTATCAATTAAACTAAAAAAATTTAAAAGAAAATTAATTAGTTAATTTTCTAGCAATAAAAATTAGTTTTAATGTATATGATAAATTTTATATAATTTATATATTGAAAAATAATAATCACTAAAAACAATCCATATAAAAACACATAAGCAATATATGGAGGTTTTAGTATGATTTCAATCATATTAAAAGGATTATCCTTAATTTTATTAGGATTATCCTTAATATTATCTACTATAGGTAAATAATATTTTATTATTTAAGTTCCTTAATTCAAGATTTTTTTAGTAAAGTTTTTAAAATTTTTTTAAATATTATAATTTAAATCCCAAGCTAAATTTTAATAGTTATTTTTTAAATTTGATTGTTTTTATAACTAAAAAATCTTGAAATATTATAAAATAAGTGAATATCATACATTAAAATAAGTATAGATAATATTATGAGTTAAAAATATAATTTCCCAAGCTTTTAACTCATATTATCTAAAAGCAATATATTGGATTATTATTTAATCCTTTCAATTACTATTTTTATATTAATCACTATATAAATTTTTTTAGATTAACTGATTTTAAGATAAAATATGAATAATTAAATCAATACTTATACTTAATATAATAAGAATTATAAAATTATAATATGAATATAAATTTTTCAAAAAACAATATTTTTTTAGAGGGATAAACTTGGATAGCGTTAAAATTATTTCAATATTCATTATACTAATTATGGTTTTCAGTGCAGTTGCTGGATTTATTATAATGGTAGCATAAAAAAATTAGATTTTAAATAAAAAATAAAAGAGAAAGGAGATTATAAATTCATGGCAAAATATAGAATAGGAGCAGTTATTGCTGAATTTAACTTTGATATTACACAAATGATGTTAGAATTAGCTAAAGAAGAAGCTAAAGTATTAGACGCTGAAATAACAAAAGTAGTTGTTGTACCAGGCGTATTCGATATGGCACTAGCAATTAAAAAATTACTTGAAAAAGATGAAATTGATGCAGTTATCACTTTAGGAGCAGTAATAGAAGGTGCTACAGACCATGACCAAATAGTAGCTCAACATGCATCACGTAAAATTGCAGACTTATCATTAGAATATAACAAACCTGTAGCTTTAGGAATAAGTGGTCCAGGTATGACCAGATTAGATGCACACAAACGTATAGACTACGGTAAACGTGCAGTTGAAGCTGCAGTAAAAATGTGTATGAGACTAGAAGAAATAGAAGAAATGTAAAAAAAACCTTTTTTCTATTTTTAACACTTTTATTTTTAAAAACTATTTTTTTTCTCACTTTTCTTTAATTAATTAACTTATAATAGGATACTATATTTTATGGAAATTTTAAAACCTGAAGACTTAAAAGAGAAATTTGATGACCCATGGATTGCACCATATGATAAAGAAATAACCATGGTTGACGGAGATGTTGTTGAGATTGTAGAATATCATCCATGCATTTCTGGTTCACACTGGCTAGTAAATCAATACAAACACAGTAGCCAATTAATCACTAATGCTTACCGTGATGGTAATAAACATGTTTTCACTTGTAAAATTGGAAACAAACCTATCGACCTACAAGCAAGTTACAATGCAGCTGGAATCGAAAGTATAGAAGTAGATGATGATGAAGTTAAAGTAGTTCACACAGGACTTGCAGGAGCAGGTGTAGGAGCTGCAATGTGCAGAGGTATGGCAGAAGGAGTGAAAAGAGTTGAACTTATAGAAGAAGGAGGAGGCTCAAAAGTTGGGAAAGCTGCTGTTATCACACCAAGAATGGAAAAACTTGTTATAGGTATAGATGATACTGATATAAAAAATAAAGGAGCAACTTGGACAACAGCTCATAACATAGGTTTAAAATTAAAAAGTGAAGGTTTTGAATACTTAGATCATATTATTGTACAATTATATCCTAAAAATCCTTATAAAACACAAAACTGTGTTTCCATTGCATTAAGTTTCGCTATTTTACCAGAAGATAAAGAAAAATTAATAAATCGTCTTATTGAATTATTAAAAGAAGACACATTATCTGATAAAACAAGTATAGCTATATTAGAAGGTATAATAATACCTGAAAAATTAAAAGAATATAGTTTTAAAACAAAAACTGGAATGATGAGTGTAGAAGAAGCTGAAAAAGTAGCGGAAGAATTAAATATAGAATTAATTAGTATAACTGGAGATCAAGGAAAAATAGGTGCACTAGCTGCTTTAGGATTATATAATAATCCAGATGAAGCTGTTAAAATCTACAAATAAAAATTTCTCTTTTTTTTAATCTTTTTTTTAAAGGTCTAAATTAAATTCTAAAAATGAACCTGTATTTGAATTTATAAATTGTCTTGAAGTTGTTTGATTTTCAATACTAGTGAAATTAACTGTATATAAATCATCACCGTTATAAAATTCTAAAACTTCACCATTAAGAACTTCACTACCTTTAAATCTTTGAACTATATGACCATTAATTGAAATAGCATATGAGGAATCAGGTTCAAAGGATCCTACGAATGTTCTAATATATGAACCATTAACACTTATATTTACTGAGGTTTGATTTGATTCATGCGCGTAAACTATGAAACTATTTGCTATTGTGTAGTTTGTTAAATTTGATGAGTTCGAGTAATGAATAAACATTGTCGAATCAAATAAATCACTTAAACGACTATTAGAAATAACATCACCAGTGTTAACTTCTAAAAATTTCCTAGCTTCCAATGGTATTCTGAAAGTATTATCCTCATTCTCCCTAGTTGCATTGATTGAGTAATATGAATCACCTGCTTTTAAAAGATCTCCTTGAGATAAATGCATTGTAACCATAGCATCAGACGGGAACCTAACAATATCTGTCTCATTCTCAATAGCACTATCAATAGTATATGGACCTCTAACAGCAATAGCCTGAGTACCAGTCTGAGGAACAATAATCAAATTCCTAGAAGTAGGTTCAATAGAAATAGCACCATCAGTAAAAGTAGCCGCACTCATAAAAGTAGTTAACATTAAAATAAGAATCAAACCACAAACTAAAAAAGGAAAATGCATCTTAATAAAAGACTTAAACGCTGAAACACGTGACCCCCTCTTAAAAATAGCAATAGAACGACGCAAAAGCTTATAAACATAATAAATCGTCACAACAAAACCAATAAAAGCAACAACCAAACTAATACTCAAATGAATACCCGGTACAAAGAATAACATAAACAAACCAAGAATAATAAGAGACAAACCCATAATAGCCCATCTAATATACTCACCAAGAGTATCCATCATAGTCACCCTACCATAATCAACAGCACGACTAATAATAGTCCTAACAACCTCATTAGCCATCACATGCAAATCAGATAAAGAGGACATCTCATGTTTAACATCACCAATATCAATTTCACCAATACTAATACCATGAACATCAGCATCCAAAACAATACCAACATCCACACCATAATCATCTTCAAATCTAATATTATTCAATGCAGATCTTTTACCTGCAAACTGACCACTTAAAGGCTGATCAAAGGTAACTTCAGGGAAGAAAAACTTCAATAAAGGTTTAGCAGTTAATTCAGTAACACGACCACTTTCTCTTGCAAATTTAGTTTTAGTAATATCATATTTACCCTCAATTAAAGGATCAATAATAGCATTAACCTTATCCTTAGATAAATTAGAAATATCAGCATCAATAAAAGCAACAATATCAGAATTAGTGTTCTTAAAACCCGTCTGTAAAGCAGAACCTTTACCTAAATTAGTAGTATGATTAATAACCCTAGCCCCAGCAGATAATGCTTCACTTTCAGTATTATCTGTACTACCATCATTAACAACCACCACATCACTAATCTTATCAATTGATTTAACAATTTTCACAGTATGTGCAACTGTTCTATCCTCATTAAATGCAGGTATAACAACAGCAACTGAATTAGGAGTAATATCTTTGCTTGTGGTTTTAATTGAAGCTAATAAAAATGCAAGTATAACTATAAACCATGACATGATAAATTTACTTCCATATATTTAAAAAAAATTTTATTCCTAATTTAAAACTTTTATTGTAACATATTAAAAAAACTTATTATAAAAATAAATAAAAAAATGAGGATTAAAATATTAAGGTTTTAGACATGCAATTGGTATAATTTTAACACCATCATCTCTAGTTTCTGCAACAGCATTTCCTGTAACTATTGCTAAAAAACTAGGTTCCCTAATATCCGTATCATTTTTAGATTTTTTATCTTTGATTATTTTATTTAATTTTGTTTTTGATCTGATATTAGGTGACCAAGCATTAATATCATCAATTACAAATAATTTTTTTAATACCTCAACATATGACAATAATGTTTGTTGGGTGATTTCTTTATAATTAGAACTTACATCTGCTAATATTGTTTTATTTCTGGCCTAATGTAGATATGTTTCTTGAATATGATCTTAATATAGTTCTAACTAAATCAGGATCACGATGTGTGTTATCTATTTCAGAAACATCAATTTTACATATGTTATCAATATATGATTCTGCAATAAGTAGTTGATCTTCTTTATTTTCAATATTAAAGCATTCTGGCCATCCTCCACGACATGATGCAAAAATTAGTTCTTCTATTGATAAATCAGCTACTATCCCATCAACATCTAAATTAGGATTGTCAAATAGTTCTTTTATTGAAATTTTTCCGTTTGATTCTCCACTTTCAAAAAGAGTAAAAGGTTTCATTGTTAATCTATGGATTCTTCCAGTCCCTGTATGAGTAATTTTAGATTCATCTACTATTGTTGAACCTGTTAGGATATATTGACCTTTATTTGATGATTCATCAACATCATCTCTGATAGCATCCCATAATACTGGAGCTAATTGCCATTCATCTATTAATCTTGGTTTTTCTCCTTTTAAAAGTTCTTTTGGTTTAATATTCGCCAATTTTAAATAACTTTCTTTTTTCTGGGTCTTGTAATTTCAATACATTATTTGAGAAATATTTTCCAGTTGTTGTTTTACCACACATTTTAGTCCAATAATTAAAACTGCGCCCATAACATTAAGATATCTTTGTAATGTATCATCAAGTATTCTAATTATGTATTTTTTATTTTAATCAATTTATAAAAAAAATTGTGATAATTCATTTTAACAAATTGTGATATTTCACTTTAACAAATTGTGATAATTCATTTTAACATTTTGTGATATTTCACTTTAACATTTTGTGATAATCTATTTAAAAAAAATAGTTGAAATTAATTTTCCTATTGGTATAATTTCATTATAGCATTATAATTTCTTTTACAGTTATTTTTATCATGAAAAGTGTAGAATTTATCTATTCTATCATTATAAATATCTTTAATTTTACAATCGGTTTCTATATATTCTTTTATTATTTTAACAAGTTCTTCATGTGTTTTTATTACTTCTCCAAAACCATCATTTTCAAAGTCAAATTCACTTTCTTTATTTGTGAATTTTGGTGTATCTCCTTTAAAATGATAATAAACAATTGGTTTTTTTAAATAGGAAAAATCATAAAAAACAGAAGAGTTATCTGTAATCATTAATTTAGATTGACTTAAAACATCAGTATACTCCATTTTAAAATTATCATCAATGATAACATCTGGATTTCTATCGAATAAATGTATAAAGTCTATTGTTCTTGGATGTGGTTTAAATATTAATTTATAACCTTTACTTTCACAATAATCTATTAATTCAGTATCATTGATGAGTTTATTGAATTCTTTAAAGTATGCTGTTGCTTTAAAGTCATTATCTTCCATATTATTAAATAAATGTCTCCATGATGGCATTATTAGTATCTGATTTTTTAGATTATCATTGTTTAATGCATCATATCGTGGCAGTCCTAGTATTTGCACTACTTCTTTTTCATAATTGTATGGGTATTGGAATATTGAGTCGTATTCTTTTTGTGCTGAGCATACAAATATTGTTAAATTCATATCACATTTTTTAAGCCATGGTGATATGTTTTCATTTATGATTCCGTGTTGTAGGAATATGTATTGTGAGAATAGTAGTCCGTTTAGTAGGTATACTTGTTCTCCCCAAAATGGGTTGAAGATATCATCATCAGGGTGTGAGGATATTATTTTATCTGCTAGTAAAAATAGTATTTTGTGTTTAAATGATTGGAAGTTTACTACTTTTCCATATTTTTTCAATTTATTATAGTCTGATGATTGTTTATCTATTATGAAGTATTTTTTGATTTTGTCTTTTTGTTTTGTTGAGTATTTGAATAGGTGTTCTGCATTGTCTTTTGCTGTGTTTTGTCTGTCCATAAATAGCCATATTTTCTTGTTTTTGTAGATGGTGTTGATTAGTATGAATTGTATTATTCTTAGTAGTATTGTTTCTTTGTAGAATGGTTTTTTTGTTCTGTATATGTTTCGTAGTGTGCTTAGTTCTAGTTTTAAATAGTTTTTAAATGTGTATGGGTTTATTACTATGGAGTTATCTATGTTTTTTACTAGGTATTGGTTTAGTTTTATTTGTTTTTTATTATAACTTGTTCTGAAGTAGTGTGATGTTCTTGATAGTCTTGCATTCATTGAGAATTGTATTGGTAAGTCTACTTCTATATCGTATCTTATTTTGAAGTATATTGTGGTTGGTTCTGGTTTTACTGGTATTTTAATGTCTATGTGTAGTCTTTCTTCTATTGGTTTTCCAAGTGAGAATTCATTTCTTGTTGGATATATTACTTCTTTTGCTGTGAATTCTTCTTCACCATTATTTGTTATTTTCACTGCTTTGATTTTTGTTAGTTCGTTTTTGAAAAATGATGGTAAGTATCCTGATATATAAAGTGTATCGTCTTGTATTTCTATTATATCTATCCATAAGGATTTTAATCCTAAAGTATCAAATGTTTTTGTTTGTATTTTTAGGTTTTCTGTATTGTTTTCTATGTATTTTTTAAATCCATTGTGTTTTAATTCTAGTATGTGAACTTTAAGATTTTCTGATATGTTTTTTTGTGATAGTATTATTTCATCACTTATATCCTGTAGTACATCTTCTAAGTTTTCATATAGTTTTATGGTTTCTTGTGGTGTTAGTATATCGTTTATTTGTGGTATTTCGAATATCCATTGTAATGTGTACATTGCTAGGTATTGTATAAATGGTGGAGTGTATCCTAGTTTCTTTTTTGAGTATTCTATAATCTTTTTTATGTATTCTTCGATTTGATCATTATAATATTCTTTTCTTTTTGTGAAATTATCTGTAGTGCTAGTGTAATCTTCTCTTCTTCTGTAATAGTATTTTGTTGAGCTTATTACACCCATTTTACATTTTTCTAAAAGTATTTGGTTAATTAGTAAAGCATCCTCAGAGGTTATTAATTTTTTATTAAATTCTAAATTCTTTAATGCATCTTTTTTTATAAAAGCAGATGATGCTGAAAGTTGTATGAATGTAGGTTCTTCCAGTAAATCTACAAGACGTGTAGTTTCAAATTTATAATTAAGTATATGTTCATCATTACTTGCTCCAAAAAATACTAAAGGCATTGATACAACATCTACCTCATCCTCATATTCTTTATAAAAATTTAGAACCTCAGAACATGCATTTAATTCTAGTTTATCATCACTGTCAAGGAAGTTTACATATTCACCTTTTACATATTTTAATCCTTGATTTCTAGCTGATGCTTGACCGTTATTTTCCTGATAAATATATTCAATATTGTTTGGATATTCTTTAGCATATTCTTTACATAAGTTTCCAGTATTATCTGTACTTCCATCATCAACTATTATAAGTTGAATATTTTCTTTAAAATCTAATGTTTGATTTATAACACTATTAACAGCCTCATTAATCCATTTACTTGAATTATATGTTGCCATTACTATACTAAATTTAAAATCCATACAAATATCCAAACTCATTTTTAATTCATTTTAAAAATATTTTTTATAAAATTATTCTATTTTTTTATTATATTTTTATTTAATATTAATTAAAAATATTAATAATATAGAATTGAATTATTTTTTTTCAAATTAGTAAATTAAAATAAAAAATGGTGTGTAAAAATTTTGAATCCAAAAGTAATGATAATACTTGGTAGTGCCTCAGATATTGGGATAGCTGAGAAAAGTATTAAAATATTAGAAAAATTAGAAATTCCATACAGTTTAAAAGTAGCATCAGCACACAGAACACATGAAAAAGTAAAAAAACTAGTTCTTGATGGAACAAAAAATGGGATTGAAGTCTTCATAGGCATAGCAGGTTTAGCTGCACACCTACCAGGAGTAATAGCAGCATACACATACAGACCAGTTATTGGAGTACCAGTAAAAGCCAACCTAGAAGGCCTAGACTCATTATATGCATGTAGTCAAATGCCATTTCCAGCACCAGTAGCAACAGTTGGAATAGATCGAGGAGACAATGCAGCAATACTAGCAGGAGAAATCATCGGAACATACAATAAAGAAATCCATGAAAACATCCTAAAACTAAGAATGGAATATCAAGAAAAAGTAATAAATGGAGAAAAAGAAGTACTTGAAAAACTAAACGGAAAATACCTAGACAAAGACTTCCTATCACAATACAACACAATAAACAAACCACAAACAAACAATACAAATGATGGTCCAGACGTATCTGTTATCGTAGGAAGTGAAACAGATATGGAAATAGGAGAAGAAGTCACAGTACTTCTTGAAAGATTAGATATTAGCTTTGATTTAAAAGTAATATCCCCAATCAGATATCCAGAAGAATTCGAAGAATACATAAACAAAATGCAAAACGTTAAACTATTCATCGCAATAAACGGACTATCTGGACTAGTAGCAGGTTCCATAGTAGCATTAAGTGAAAAACCTGTTATCGGTGTTCCACGTGCAAGCAAATATAATATCCCAGACTCATTACTAACCATGATTCAAATGCCACCAGGAATGCCTATAGGAACCATAGGACTAGATAATGCTGCAAACGCTGCAATACTAGCAGGAGAAATACTAGGAATAACAAACCCTGAAATAAAAGACACAATAGAATGGATTAAAAATAAAAATATTAGAAACTTATAAAAAAAACAATTTAGGTGAAAAAACATATGAGCTCAGAAAAAGACGTAGTAATAGAAATAGACGATGAAATCGATGCAAAATACGAAGCATGCGACGTACTAAGAAAACACCCAAAAAACACAGTACTCCTATCTAACATAAAAGGCTACGACATACCAATAGTATCCGGAATCTGCAACACCCGTGAAAAAATAGCAAACTCAATAAACTGTGAAGTTGAAGAAATCACAGAAAAAATCATAGAAGCAACAGAAAACCCAAAAAAAATAAAAAACTATACAAACCTAGACGAATACGTCACATTCGAAGCTGATTTAAACAAATTACCTATATTAACACACTACAAAAAAGACGGAGGAGCATATATAACAGCAGGAGTTGTCATAGCAAAAAACCCAGACAACGGAATACAAAATGCATCCATCCACAGAATGCTAGTTTTAGATGAAAAACACTTAGCAATCAGACTAGTTCCAAGAAACCTATTCACATATTATGAAAAAGCAAAAGAAAAAGGTGAAAACCTAAAAATAGCAATAGCAATAGGAATGGACCCAGCAATACTATTAGCCTCTACAACATCAATATCAATCGATGCAGACGAACTAGAAGTAGCAAACGCATTTAAAGACGGAGAATTAACCTTAATAGAATGTGAAGAATCCGACCTAAACGTACCAGACGCAGACATCATACTAGAAGGAGAAATATCAGTAACAGAAAACGTGAAAGAAGGACCATTCGTAGACCTAACCGACACATACGACGTAATAAGAGACCAACCAGTAATCAACCTAACAAAAATGCACATCAAAAAAGAAAACCCAATGTACCACGCAATCCTACCAGCAGGATTCGAACACAAACTACTACAAGGACTACCACAAGAACCAAGAATATTCAAAGCAATAAAAAACATGCTCCCAACAGTAAAAAACGTCGTACTAACAGAAGGAGGATGCTGCTGGCTACACGCAGTCGTATCCATAAACAAACAAACACAAGGAGACGCAAAAAATGTTATGATGGCAGCACTATCAGCACACCCATCACTAAAACACGTAGTAGTCGTAGATGAAGACATTAATATTTTTGATCCTCAAGATGTTGAATATGCAATCGCAACACGTGTTAAAGGAGACGACGACATAGTCATCATACCAAAAGCCAGAGGCTCATCATTAGACCCAGTTGCATTACCAGACGGAACAACAACAAAAATAGGAGTAGATGCAACTAAAGATTTAAACAAAAAAGAAAAATTCGAAAGAGTAAGTTTCCAATAAAAACTTTTATTTTAAAATGAAATTAGCTGTATTATTACAGTTAATACATTTTCCATTTTATAGTTACTAACCAAACTTTTATTATAGATGATTGACATAATATATTTTATGTC
>CAYSIF010000043.1:0-13462 GCA_964431035.1 uncultured Methanobacteriaceae archaeon
CCCGACCACCAGATTACAAGTCTGGCGCTCTACCAGACTGAGCCACCGAGGCAAGTATATAAAACAAATTTATTCAGTAATAAAAGTTAAGTTCTTCATTATTTAAATACTTTATGATAAAAGATTATAATAATATATTAACATAACATAGTATTTAAGTATTACCCTCCACATACCAATACAAAAAAATACAAAAAAACTAAGGAAAAAGATAAAAATGGACTATACGTTATACCTTGTAACAGATAATAAGAATAAAACTGAAGAAGAATTCTTAAACACTATTGAAGAATCCATAAAAGGTGGAGTAAGCCTAGTGCAACTTCGTGAAAAAAAATTAAATCATAACGAATTCTTAAATATTGCATTAAAAGTTAAAGAACTTTTAAAGAAATATAATATCCCTCTCATAATAAATGATAATGTTGAGATAGCTAAAGAAATTGATGCTGATGGAGTTCATGTTGGACAAGACGACTTAGAAGCAAAAAAAGTTAGAGAAATAATAGGAAATGATAAAATAATCGGAGTATCTGCACATAATATAAAAGAAGCAAAAAAAGCTGAAAATGATGGAGCAGATTACATTGGCTGTGGAACAATATTTAAAACATACACCAAATCTGATGCTACAGTAATAACTAAAGATGAATTAAAAAATGTTGTTAACTCTGTAAACATTCCAGTTGTATATATTGGAGGTATAAAAGAAGATAATATTAAAGAACTTGAAAATACTGGAATAAATGGAGTTAGTGTTGTATCTGCAATTATGGAAAGTGAAAATCCAAAATTAAGTAGTGAAAGATTAAGAAAAGAAATTGAAAGAATAATATAAAAAATTTATTCTTTTTTTGCTGTTTTTAGAGCTTCAACTGCAGGTAATTTTTTACCAGCCAGTAAATTTATACATGCCCCTCCACCACTACTTACATGATCCATTTGAGAGTCATAGCCCAAGTTAACTGTTGCTGCTGCAATATGTCCCCCACCAATTATAGAGTATCCTTGTGAGTTTGCTATTGCATTTATAATATCTTCAGTTCCTATTGCGAATTTTGGGTCTTCAAAAACGCCTGCAGGACCATTTGCAAATATTGTTTTTGCGTTTCGTATTATTTTAGCATATTCTTTAATGGTTTCTTTTCCAATATCGAATATTGAATAATTTTCTATTTCATCTATTGGAACATCTTTTCTTTCACCATCTATACTTAGTGCAACATCTTTAGGATAGATTATTTTGTCTCCATATTCTTTTAGTAGTTCTTTGGATTTTATAATCATGTCATAGTATCCTTTAGATTTTATGAAATCTTCATTTATTTGTTGGATGTTAATATCTGCTGCCCATAGTAATATATTTGCAACTATTCCTGATGTTATTACATGATCTGCAATTCCGTCACGGAGAACATTTTCCATTACCATTATTGAGTCGTCTGCTTTCATTCCGCCTAATACGAATACACATGGTTTTTCAACATTTTCTAGTGCACTGTATAGGATTTTTAGTTCTTTTTCCATTACTCGTCCTGCTGCAGATGGTGTGTTTGGTGTGAATCCTACTAGTGATACTTGTGATCTGTGTGCAGCTGCAAATGCATCATTGACAAAGATGTCTATTAATGGTGATAATTCTTTTACCATTATTGATTGAGATTGTTCTTCTGGTGTTCTTTTAAGTGTTTCTTCTGCGAAAAATCTTACATTTTCTAGCAGTAGTATTTCTCCAGGTTTTAGTTCTTTTATTGTTTGTTTTGCATTGGAGTTGAATATTGAGTCTGTGTATTTTACTTCTGTTCCTAATATTCTAGATAGTACTTGTGAGTGTTGTTTGAGGGTTGTGAAGTCTGTTTTTCCTGGTCTGCTTTGGTGTGCGAGTATAACTACTTTTGCTCCTTTGTTTGAGAGTTCTTTAAGTGTTTCACTGTGTAGTCTTTCTCTGGTGTCGTCTAGGATTGTTCCTGTTGTTGGGTCTACTGGGGAGTTTATGTCTATTCTAACAAGAACTGTTTTGTTTTCAACTTCAAAGTCGTCTATTGAGTTTACATTAGTTAACATTTTATTTTTTAACCCCATTATATTTTTTATATTTTACTTACAAGGTCTAATAATGCATTTTTTGGGTTTTCTGCTTTTATTATTCCGCTTGCTAGTAGTACTCCTTCAGCTCCAAGATCTATTGCTGCTTTCATATCGTCTCCGTTGGAGATTCCTGCACCGCATAAGACCTTTATGTTTTTGTTTATGTTTTTAACTTTTTCTACTGTGCCTGTTACTACTTCGGGTTCTGCTTGTGATACAGGTATTCCTGTTCCTATTAATTCAGGTGGTTCTACTGCTACGAAATCAGGGTTTAGTATTGCTGCTGCTTCACTTGTTTTCACATTATTTGAACATACACATGATATGATATTTTCTTTTTTTGTTTTTTGAACTAGATTATCTATGTCTGCTAGTTTTAATCTTTTTTCAGAGTGGTTTAGCAGTGTTCCATCTATTCCATTATCTATGAATGCTTCTAGAAGGTTTGAACCTGTGTTTCCACCAGGATTTATTGAGTCTATGTGTTGTGCATATACTGGTATTTTTGTTTCTTTTTTAATTGTTGGAATGTCGATTGCTTGTGGTGCTACAATCATTGGTATTCCTGTTTCTTCGTATGCACTTTCCATATCTTTTGCTAATGCTAATGCGTTTTTTCCACTGGATTCTATGTAAGTTTTAAAGTTTAATATTACAAGGGGTTTATCAGACGCCATAATTAAGAACAATCCTCAAATTTTTTTAAATTATTTTTTTATAAAAAAAATCTTTTTTTTATTATATGATTATATTTTATGATATTGTTATCTAATATTATTTATTATATTAATTTCATGATTGTTGAAATTTTTTTTATTAATAAGTAATATGAAATATAAATATAAATTAATTAGTAAATTGGAATTATTAATTTATTAATTTATTTTTATTAGAAAAAAAATTATTTTAGGTATTTTTATTATTATGTCATTAACAAGAGAAGAGCAGAAGAAGTTAGAATATAGTGGATATCGTTTTGTAGGTGAGCATGGCCATGCCGCTACAAAGATATGTCATTGGCAGAAGAAGAGTATTCTTAATGAAGGTGTTTGTTATAAGGAGAAGTTTTATGGTATTGATAGTCATAGATGTCTCCAATTATCCCCTGCAGTTCCTTTTTGTAGTCAGAAATGTAGTTTTTGTTGGAGGGATTTGTCTTTAACAAAAACTGAATGGGAAGGGGATTATGATGAGCCTTCTGTTATTATTGATGAAGCTATTAAAGCTCAGACCAAATTGTTGTGTGGTTTTTGGGGTAATGATAAGGCTGATAGGAAGAAGTTGAAGGAGAGTGAGGATCCTAATAATGCAGCTATTTCTTTAGCTGGTGAGCCTACTGTTTATCCTATGATTGATGATTTGATTGGTGAGTTTAATCGTAGAAATTTTAATACTTTTTTAGTTAGTAATGGTACTAATCCCGAGAAGTTGGAAAGTTTGAATAATGAGCCTACTCAATTGTATCTTTCTTTAGATGCTCCTAATAAGAATGTTTATAATGATTTGTGTAATCCTCAGATTGATGATGCTTGGAATCTTTTAAATGATAGTTTGGAGTTTTTAGGATCTTATAATAGTAGAACTTGTTTACGTATAACTTGTGTTAAAGGTAAAAATATGATTAATCCTAAGGAGTATAGTGAGCTTATTAAAAAGGCTAATCCAACTTATATTGAAGTTAAGGCTTATATGCATGTGGGTTATTCTCGTAAGCGATTGAGTTTGGATAATATGCCTGAGTTTGATGAAGTTATTGATTTTGCTAATAGCATTTGTGAGTATACTGGACAAAGTATTGTTAATGAGTCTGATATTAGTCGTGTTGTTTTATTAGAATAAAAAATAATAAAAATAGTGGAATAAAATTTTTTGATTTAATAGATAAAGAAAGAAAAAGGATTAGGAAAAAAGATATTTGCCTATTTTTTTGTAAGCAGTGCGTGAAATTAATTGTGCTTTTCTTATTTTAAGCTTTCACATATTTTTACTGCTTTTTCTGCTGCTTTTTCCATGCTTGTTTCGAATGGTATTCCTGCTTCTTTTAGTATTCTTTGACCTTCTTCTTCGTTTGTTCCTGTGAGTCTTATTACTATTGGAATATCTTTGTCTATTCCGTCTAGTGCTTTTACAACTCCTCTTGCTACATCATCCGTTCTTGTTATTCCTCCAAGGACATTTAGGAATATTACTTTTACTGGAGGATAACTCATTACAATGTTTAATGATTTCTTAATTACTTCTTCTGATGATCCTCCACCAATATCTAAGAATGTTGCTGGTTTTCCACCATATAGTTTTATCATGTCCATTCCTGTTAGTGTTAGTCCTGCTCCGTTACCAAGTACTGCTATGTCCCCATCTAATTCTACGAATGCTACGTCTCTTGGTCTGAAGTGCATTTTATCCATTAGGTCTTTGTGTCTGAATAGTGCATCGTTTTCTATTTCTAATTTTGCATCTGCTGCTATTAGTCCTTCTGGTGTTAGTGCTAGTGGGTTGATTTCTGCTGTTTGACAGTCATATTCATCAAATATTCTATATAATTTCCAGATTATGTCTCCGATTCCTTGTATTAGTTCTGATTCAACTCCCATTTTTCTTGCTATTTCTCTTGCTTCAAATGGTAGGAATTCATTTGCTGGGTTTACATGGTATCTGATTATTTTTTCTGGTTTTGTTTTTGCTAGTTCTTCTATGTCCATTCCACCTTCTGCACTTGCCATTATTATTGGTTTTTTTGCAGATCGGTCAACTGTCATTGATATGAAGAATTCTTTTTGGATTTCTGCTTTTTTTTCTATTAGAAGGTGGTTTACTTTTTCACCTTTTATTTCAAAACCTAATAATTCTTTAGCTACGTTTAATGCTTCTCCAGGAGTGTTTGCAAAACGTATACCTCCAAGTTTTCCTCTTCCACCTGTTAGTACTTGTGATTTTACTGCTACTGGTCCACCTAATTCTGTGGTTATTTGCATTGCTTCTTCTGGTGAGTATGCTACTTCACTGTCTAGTACACGTAATCCTTCTGTTTTAAAGATCTTTTTAGCATCTTTTTCATAAAATTTCATGATTCTTTTTTCCTTTTTCCTTTTTTTTAATAATTTTCGTTTTTATACTAAATTATATCCTGCTTCGAAAGCTTGTTTATTTTTTTCTTCTGTTCCTTTTGGCACACTAGATAATATTGATTCTAATGCTGCTTCTTTGGATATTATTTCTGTTGATTTAACTATTGCTCCCACCATAACGATATTTGCAACTACTCTTAAACCTATATCATTAACTGCTGTTTCTGTTGCAGGTGCTTTGAATAATTTGATTTTATGTTCTTCTATGAAGTTTACAAGTTGTGGGTCTTTTTCATCAATCATATCTGGGTCTATGATTAGAATACCATTGTCTTTTAAATCGTCCATATATTTTATAAGTGCTGTGTGTGACATTGCTACTAGAATATCTGGATTTTGTACTTTTGGATAATAGATTTCTGTGTCGCTTATAACTACTTCTGTTTTTGAAGCTCCACCTCTTGCTTCTGGACCATATGATTGTGTTTGAACTGCATTTTTATTGTCGAATAATGCGGCAGCTTTTCCTACAATTATTCCTGCCATAATTACTCCTTGTCCTCCGAATCCTGCGATTCTAATTTCTTTTCTCATTTTTAATCATAACTCCTTAAATGCTGTTCGTTTTTGATATGGTTTTCCAGAATTCTTTTCTATTAATTCCGCAAGATTATCTGTGTATTCTGGTTCTGTTTTATTAACAAATTCTCCAACTATGATTTTACCTTGAAGTTCTTCTTCATCCATTTTTTCAGCTCTTCTAAGGTTAACACTGTTTTCTTTTAAGAAATTAAACATCATTGTTGGTGTTTTTAGTTTGTTTTTACGACCATAATATGTTGGACATTGTGTAACAACTTCTATAAATGAAAAACCATTATTATTTAAAGCTTTTTTAATTGCATTAGATAGTTGTACTGGATGTGTTGTTGTCCATCTTGCAACATATGTTGCTCCTGCTGCTTTCACTAATTCTGAAAGATTAAAAGGTGCATCATTTGATCCATATGGTGCGGTTGTTCCAAAACTTCCTTTTGGAGAGGTTGGGCTAATTTGTCCTCCAGTCATACCATAAATATTATTATTTAAACAGATTACTGTTAAGTTAATATTTTTTCTTGCAGCATGTATTAGATGGTTACCTCCGATAGATGCGGCATCTCCATCTCCAGTGAATACAACAACATCTAATTCTGGGTTTGATACTTTTAAACCTGTTGCGAATGGTAGTGCTCTTCCGTGTGTTGTGTGTAATGAGTCGCATTTAACATAACCTGGTATTCTTGATGAGCATCCAATTCCTGATACCATTGCAACATCATCAAATTCAACTTCACTTCCTTCTAATGCTTTGAAAAATGTGTTCATAACAATACCATTACCACATCCTGGACAAAATATGTGTGGAAGTCTGTCTTCTCTTAAGTATTTTATAAATGGGCTTAGTTTTTCTTCAGCCATTATAAATCACCTTCCATTATTTCTTTTATTTTTTCTAATATTTCATCTGGATTGTGTAACATTCCACCAATTTTTTCAAATAAGTGGACTTTAGCATTAGATTTAGCTACTCTTTCAACTTCGTAGAACATTTGCCCTAGGTTTTGTTCTATTACTAATAGTTGGTCTGCTTTTGATGAGATTTCTTCTATTATTTCTTCAGGGAATGGCCATGGAGTGTTTATTTTTAATGATCCTACTTTTAGTCCTAAATCTCTTGCTTGTTGTATTGCTGTTTTAGCAGATCTGTATGGTGAGCCGTATGTTATTATTACTAAGTCTGCATCATCAATGTTTTCTGCTTTATATGATACAATGTCTTTTCTGTTTTTTAGGATTTTGTCACATAGTCTTTTAACAAGTTCTGTGTGTGTTTCTGGGTCGTTTGTATCTGGGTATCCTCGTTTATCGTGTGTTAATCCTGTGACATGTACATTGTAACCATCACCAAATGCTGGCATGTTTGTTGTTCCTTCTTTTGGTGCATTGTATGGTAAGTATTCTTCTGGAGATTCTGTTGGCATTTGGCGAGTTGTTACTTCTACTTCGTCAGGCATTGTGATTTTTTCTCGCATGTGTCCTACTGCTTCATCTGCCATTACGAATACTGGGCATCTGTATTTTTCAGCAAGGTTGAATGCTTTTATTGTGAAATCGAAGAATTCTTGTACAGATGATGGTGCTAATGCTATTGGTTCGTAGTCTCCATGTGATCCCCATCTAACTTGCATCATATCTGATTGGCTTGTCATTGTTGGTTGTCCTGTTGATGGTGATCCTCTTTGAACATTAACTATTACTATTGGTGTTTCTGTCATGAATGCGAATCCGATATTTTCTTGCATTAATGATATTCCTGGTCCGGATGTTGCTGTCATTGCTTTACATCCTCCCCATGATGCTCCCACTAGTGCTCCTGCGGATCCTATTTCGTCTTCCATTTGTATGAATGATCCTTCAACTTTAGGTAGTTCTCTTGCTAGTGCTTCTGCAATTTCTGTAGATGGTGTGATTGGGTATCCTGCGAAAAATCTGCAGCCTGCACGTATTGCTCCTTTAGCACATGCTTCGTTTCCTAATAAGAAATATTCTTCAGGCATTTATTTTAATCCCCCTTTTCTAAAGTAATTGCTTGGTCTGGACATGATAGTTCGCATAATCCACACTCTGTACATGCTTCTATATTTTTTGGGAAAGGTAAAAATACTTCTTTGTCATTTTTATCTTTAGATTTTTCAAAAACATTTTTAGGACATGTAGCTATGCAAATATCGCATCCTTTACATAGATTTGAATTTACAAAAATCATAAAATCATCTTTTTTATAATAACGAATTAATTATATAAATTTTCAAATATGATGAAATGATATAATTAAATAATATAGTATAATATTATATTTTGTTTTAATAATTTATAAAGATTTTAAAGACTGTTTTTGTTAGATTTAATTTTCATTATATAATATTGTTTAAATGCTTATTTTATTGTGGATATTGTCCTTCTGTTTCTTTTTTATATTTTAACCATGTTTTTAGCATTTCATCATTTAGTGAGTAATTTTTATTTAAGTATTTTATTATTCCTTTATTGCTTAGTGAGTCTAAATATTTTAGTATTGTTGTTTTTGATAGGTTTGATTGTGATTGAATCTCTTTTAGTGATAGTGAATTATTTTCTACTAAGGATATAATAATACTTTTTTCAGATGAATTTAAATTACCCCAAACATATAACCACATTATGACTATTTGGTCCATTTGCATGAAGAAAGTTTCTTTAATTTTATTTTCATCATAAGTTATACCACTATCTAATATATTGCAAAATGTATTAATATATGCAGGTATGCCTTTAGTACATTTGTAAAATCTATCAAAACCGTCATTTGTGAATTTTATATTGCTTGCTTTATCGTTTATATAGTTTAATGTTTCTTCTTTTGAAAATGAATCAATATCAAATTGTATCATTCGCCCCCCGAATGCTCCAGTTTGCCCATTAATCATTTCAATTACATCTGCAGTTTTTGATACTGATCCTGTAAATATGTAACAAACATTTTTTTGGTCTTGTATAAAACTTCTAAATAGCCAAAAAAATGCTTCTGAATTATTAACATATTTTATTTGTTGGAATTCATCAATGACAACTATAACTCCATTTATATTTTCACTTGAGTCTACAATCTTTTGAGGCAAGTCTAGTACAAATTCGCTTAATTTAGAGTAGTTATCTTTTATTTTTGGGATCGGAATATCAAATATTGTTCTGTCCTTTGTAATATCATAATTTTTTAATTTTAAATCAGATATTAAATTTTTAATTTTGTTTAATAGATTTTTTTCATTTATTTTTAGTTTAAATTGGTTTAATATTTCTTTTAGTATTGCTTCTTCAGTTATGTTTCCTCCTTCTTTTCCATATATTTGGGATATATCTATATAAATTGTGATTATGTCTTTTTTTTGGTCATGAAGTATTTTTTTTAAGAGGAATGTTTTTCCAACTCCCCTTTTACCAGTTATTAATAGTTGGCACGGTAAATCTTCATATATACTGTTTATTTGTCGTGATATTTTTTTAATATCTGATTTTCTATTGTAAAAATATTTATCTATATCTTTTGGAACTGTTAGAGGCATCATTTTTTATCATTTTTAAAATTTTAATTATTAAATTATATAATTATATTATATTAGTTTTAGTATATAAGTTTGGACTAGTCCAACAAAATAGACCAAGTCCAAATAAATTTAAAAAAATGAAAATACTAAAAAAATGAACTAGTCCAACAAAATAGACCAAGTCCAAATAAATTTAAAAAAAATAGTTTATATTTTTTTATTCTTCTATAATATCTTCAACATACATTAATGGGTAGTTGAGTTCTTCTATGAATTCTATTCTTATTATTGCTGTTGTGTTTTCTATTTTTGAGTGTACTTTAACGTCTAACATGTCTCCTGTTAGTCCTGTGTATTCGAATTCTGTCATTGCTTCGTCTATTTTTGAGAAGTCTATGTTTATGTCTATTTTTTCTATTGCTGGTTGTAGTTCTAGTGATTCTTTTATGCTTGTTTCTAGGCTTTTTGCTGTTTTTTTGTTTATGGGTGTTCCTATGAATTGGTGGAATAGTGCTCCCATTGTTATTGCGCCTTCGAATATTGCTCTTTCACGTTTTGTTATGTTGTTGAAGTATTTTTTGTTTACATCTATCATTTTATCACGGCTTTTTTATTTTTTTTTAGAAGTTGTAGAAGCTGTTTAGCCATCCTAGTTTGTCTGCTAGGTATTGTGAGTCTATTGGGAAGAAGTTTATATAGATTAGTATTATTGTTATTATTAGTATTGTTATTAGTATTATTGTTCTTTCTTCTTTTGGGTAGAGGTATGTTATTATTAGTCCTAGTGCTAGGAATGCTATTGTTATTATTATTCCATAGTCTTTTTGTGGGTTTTCGTGTATTATGTTGTTGTTTAGTTCTGTGGTGTTGATTAGGTCTGCTGTTACTATTAGTCTTTGGCTTGTTGATCCTATTGGGTGGCAGGTTATTAGGTTTATTTTTTGTGTTTCATTGGATATGTTTAGTGTTGTGTATTGTGATACTATTTGTGTTGAGTTTACTTTGTAGTTTAGTTGTCCTATTCCTGGCCAGTTTAGTGTTATTGTGTCTCCAGGGTTTAGTTCGTTTAGTCTTAGGAATGCTGATCCTTGTAGTGTTCTGTGTCCGTATATGTTTATTTCTCCTTTTTGTGGGTTATTTGAGTTTGGTTCTATGTATACTCCTTGGCTTAGTGATTGGTTGTTTATTTTTTCTTGTACGTTTATTTTTGGTATTTTTATTACAGGATAGTCTATGTTTTCTTCATTTATTGTTTTAGATGCGAAGTATGTTACTTCTGTGAATGTGTACAGTCCTATTATTATTAGAGCTACTATTACTAGAATTGTTTTGATTGTTATTTTCATTATTATTCTTTTTATCCTATTTTTTTGGGTATTATGTAGATTATTGTTAATATTAGAAGTAAGGTTGCTGGGAGATTTATATTATATATTATTATTTGGAAGGGTGTTAGTATTAGTAGTATTGCTATTATTATGATGATAGGAGTGTTGTTTAGTTTACTGTATGGTATTTTACTTATCATTAGTGTTGAGATTATTATTGTTATTATGTATGCGAGGTAAATGTTGAATAGTCCTGATATGTATAGTAATGCTAGTGCGAATGCTATTGTTGGTATTGGTACTCCTATAAATCCTTTTACTTTTGATTTCATTGAGTTGAATCTTGCTAGTCTTAATACTCCTGTCCATAGTATGTATGCTGATATTATTAGTGTTATTATTTTTAGTGATGGGTTTATTTGGTTTGCTAGTTGGTATAGGAAAATACTTGGTGCTAATCCGAATGATATTGCATCAGATAAGGAGTCCATGTTTTTTCCAAATTCTGAGTCGTTATCTTGTTTGAGTTTTCTTGCAACCCATCCATCGGTACAATCAAATATTATAGCTAATATTAAAAATAGTGATGCTAATGTGAAATTATTGTTTATTGATTGTATTACAGCTATGAAACCTGATAATAGGTTCAATGAGCTTACTATATCAGGTATTCTGAAATATTCTAATATACTTTCATTATTAGTCATTATTTTATTATTTTTATTATCTTTTTATTTAAAATTATTAGATTTTTTTATAAAAATTTTGGCTTCTAATAGTAAATATAAATAATAGTATTAAAATAAATATTTAGTAAATGTTAAACACTATAAACTCAATACTATGAAAGTCTATTAATTACCCATAAAACTGTTGAATATAGTGTGGAATATTTAGTAATCAGCATATAATCCTACAGTTTTATATTAGAATTTTAAACAAGCATATTTCTACTAGTAACTTGCGTTTTTACATTCACAAAAAATAAATTATAAAAAAAAATTTTTTTATAAAAAAAATAATTAATTGTTTAATGTGTTTTAAAGATGATAGAAGATAGGATTCAGATGCTAAGACAGGCTGCACAAAGTCCTGATGGACATAGTGTAGATAAAATATGGTGTGTTATAGCAGGAAATGATAAATTAGTTAATGATATAACATATTATGCCATTGCGTCTAAGAAATCTATCCAAATAGTTTCTAGAGAGCATATTAAAATTGAGGAGAGTAAAATTACTAAGAAATTTGATTTTATTCTTTTAAAAGGTGAATATGATAAGATACATGAAATATGCAGATTGTCTAAAACTGAAGGGAGTGCTTTTATTATTATCCCTCCAAGATATATTAGAGAGGAACCTAATTTAAGAGTATTAGTAGGTCCCGAGGATAATATTAAAAGGTTTGTTAATGAAGCGAATTATGCTACTATCCCGATTTCTATATTGTTAGATGATGAAACTATTGGTTTTATAGAAGCTGATTTGAAAACATCAAAAAGAATGCCGAAATTTATAAAAAATGTTCTCACACCAGTATTTAATGTGAGTGAAGTTGTATTACATATTATACTTATTTCAGTAGAAAATTATGAGAATAGTCCTGAAATTCATGATTTTGCTAAAAAGAATAATGTTTTTGATATAGATTTAAACGATATTATGGAGGAATGAACTGTGAGTATTTTTGATACCCCTGAAATTGAAGAAGAAAGAAACCCAATCCCACAACCAACAACTGTTAAAAATAGTTTAGGAATAGATTTAGGAACTTTGAATACAGTTATAGCTAAACCAACTGGTGAAAAATTTGATTTATATCAAATTCCTTCTGTTGTAGCTGTTAAAAAAGATGATCCTACTGCTGTTTTAGCTGTTGGTGAAGAAGCTAAAAAAATGTTAGGAAGAACCCCTGAAGATATTACTGCTGTAAGACCTTTAAAGAAAGGTGTTATAGAAAATATTGCTCAAGCACAAGCATTATTAATTGAAGCTATGGAAATTGGTATTAAAGAGGGTGAAAGTGTTGGTAGAATTGTTATTGGTATACCTGGAGACTCCTCAGAAGTTGAAAAGAATGCTGCTGAAGAAATAGGTAGAAAAGCTGGAGCAGAATATGTTCTTGTTATCAGTGAAGGATTAGCAGCAGCTATTGGTGCAGGATTACCTATAGCAGAACCTGAAGGAACCATGGTTATTGATATTGGTGCAGGTTCAACTGACCTTGTTGTTATTTCTCTTGGAGGAATAAATGATATTGAAACCGTTCGTTGGGGTGGAGATGACATAGATGCTCGTATCGTTGAATTAGTAGCTGAGAAATATAATGTAGCTATAAGTATACATGATGCAGAAGCTGCTAAAATTGAAGTTGGTATGGTTCACAGTAGTGCTGAAATGGAAAACTTAAGTAAAGAAGTTATTGGTAAAGCTATTGATACCAACAGACCTAAAAAAGCAGTTATTGATTCTATGTTAGTTGCAGATGCTGCAGAACCAATAGTTCAAGAAATTATTGGTGGATTAAATCTAATATTAGAAAGATTACCTCCAGAATTAATGATGGGAATTTACACAAATACTGTTGCAGTTGGAGGATCCTCACGTTTAAGAGGAATAAAAGAAAGAATATTTGATGAAGTAGAAATACCTATCAAAGTATCTGATGATCCAATGACAGTTGTTGCTAAAGGAACTGCAATTGTCGCAGCAGAACCATTAGCTTTAGAACCAGAAGTACGTTTAAAAGCTATGAGATAAAAAAGAATTTTATCCTTTTTTTATCCTTTTTTCTTTTTTTGAGGTTGGGTCATGATTTTTTTGACTCTTTATTTTTTTTCTATTTTTTT
>CAYSIF010000044.1:0-13026 GCA_964431035.1 uncultured Methanobacteriaceae archaeon
GTATTTAAAAAAATAAGGAAAAAAATAGAAAAAAAGTCTTAAGTTTCTAGCAGTGCATTATTAAACTTAAATTTTATATACATTAATAATAATAGTTATTATTGATATTAATTTAAAGAGGTGTTATGGATTTGAATAATAGAATAAAAATTGCAAAAAGATTTGCTGATTCTATAAACTCAGAGTATATTAAAAAAATTATTTTATTCGGATCTGTAGCAAGAAATGAAGATAAATTTGAATCAGATATTGATATACTAATTTTATCTTCATATGGAGATATTATTGAACAGTCTGTAGCTATTGAATCATATAATATAATTAAAGAGTATGGTGAAATTATATCTGCACATATTATGTCTGAGGATTCTTATAATGAAAGTATTAATCATTCATTTATAAAAAATATTAATAAGGAGGGTATTATTCTTGGATGAAATTATAGGTTATATTAATAAAGCATCTGAGAAATTAAGGGCTGCAAAGATTTTATATGATTCAAAAAGTTATTCAAATTCTATTAGCATGTCTTATTATGCAATGTTTTTAGTTGCTAAAGCATTATTATTGAAAAGAGACATAGAAGCAAAAACACACTCTGGGTTAAGTTATATTTTTTATAAGACATATGTTGAAACTGGAGAATTTAGTGATAGAGTTTATAGAAACTTTACAAGAGCACAAACATTAAGAGAACAATCTGATTATTCAGTTTTGGATGATATAACTCAAGATATTGCTAGAAAAAAGTTAGTGCATTGTAAAGAATTTTTTAATGAAGCTGAAAAATTTTTATAATTTTTTTTTAATAGATATTGGAATTTATTTTTTGTCATCAATTCCATTTTGGCTTGTTTTATTGTTTTTTATCAAATAAAAGAAGTGTAAAGTGGTGGGAAAAATGGTATTTGGCAGAAAAGTGTTTTTTATAGTTGTGCTTTGATTGCTTCTGCCATTTCGTCGGTGGTGCTTGTTCCGCCTAGGTCTCCTGTTACGGTTTTTCCTTCTTTTAGTACTGTTAGTATTGCGTTGTCTAGTTGTCTTGCTTTTTCTGTTTCTCCTAGGTAGTCTAGCATCATTACTGCTGATAGTAACATTGCTGTTGGGTTTGCTTTTCCTTGTCCTGCTATGTCTGGTGCTGATCCGTGTACTGGTTCGAATAGTGCTCCTTCTTCTCCTATGTTTGCGGATGGTATGAATCCTAGTCCTCCTACTAGTCCTGCTCCTTCGTCTGATAGTATGTCTCCGAAGAGGTTGGTTGTTACTATTACTTGGAATGTTTCTGGTCTTGTTACTAGGTACATTGCTGTTGCGTCTACGTAGTAGTCTTCTGGTTCTATTTCTGGGTATTCTTTTGCTACTTCGTAGAATATTTCTTTGAATAGGCCGTCACTTTTTTTAAGTACGTTTGCTTTGTGTACTGCGGTTACTTTGGTTCTGCCTTGTTGTTTTGCGTATTCGAATGCGTATCTTATGATTCTTTCTTCTGCTTTTCTGGTTATTATTCTTCTTGCTATTGCTCCTTCTTCGGTGTATTCTTCTTCGTCTTGTATGTACATTCCTTCTGTGTTTTCACGTACTATCATGAAGTCGAGGTTTTCGAATTTGGATTTGCTTCCTGGGTAGGTTTTTACAGGACGTAGGTTTGCGAACATTTTCATTTCTTGTCTGATTTTCACGATTACGTCTGCTGCTGATTCTCCTGCTGCTCCGAATAGGCATGCGTCTGCATCTTTTACTTTTTGTATGGTTTCTTCTGGTAGTGCTACACCGTTTTTTTCTAGGCATTCGTCTCCTGCTTCTCCGAAGTGGTATTCGAGGTCTATGTCTAGTCCTTCTAGTACTTTTAGTGTTGCGTCCATTACTTCTTTTCCTATTCCGTCTCCTGGTATTACTGCAATATTATACATCTTATTTTTTCCCTCTTTTGTTTTTTTTATTGTTTGTTTTTTAGGTATTCTATTAGTCCGCCGCTTTCTAGGATTT
Organism: uncultured Methanobacteriaceae archaeon; assembly: GCA_964431035.1. Lineage (GTDB taxonomy): Archaea > Methanobacteriota > Methanobacteria > Methanobacteriales > Methanobacteriaceae > Methanobrevibacter_A. The sequence goes on from CAYSIF010000044.1 coordinate 1,987, forward strand.
CTAGCATGAATGGTGGTAGTTTTTTAAATTCGCATGTTTCTCCTTTGGAGTTGGTTATGGTTCCTTTGTCCATGTCTACTTCTATGTCGTCTCCGTTTTCTACTAGTTTTGTGATTCCTGGTGCTTCTAGTAGTGGTACTCCTACGTTGGTTGCGTTACGGTAGAATATTCTTGCAAAGGATTCTGCTATTACTGCTCCTATTCCACATCCTTTTATTGCTATTGGTGCGTGTTCACGGGATGATCCGCATCCGAAGTTTTTTCCTCCTACTATGAAGTCTCCTTCTGTTACGTCGTCTTTGAAGTTTTCTACTAGTCCTTCCATACAGTGTTGGGATAGTCTTTCTTCGTCTGTGTAGATTAGGTATCTTCCTGGAAGTATTATGTCTGTGTCTATATCGTCTCCGAATTTCCAAACTTTTCCTTTCATTTTTATTTTTTCCTCCTTTATCTTTTTTTTATTCTGGGCTTGTTATTCTTCCGTTTATTGCAGATAGTGCTGCTGTTGCTGGGGATGATAGGTATACTTGTCCTTCTGGGCTTCCTTGTCTTCCTTTGAAGTTTCTGTTTGATGTGCTTAGGCTTACTTCGTCTGGTCCTATTAGTCCTGTGTGTCCTCCGAGGCATGGTCCGCAGCATGGGTTCATTACGAGTGCTCCTGCGTCTATGAATATTCTTATTAGTCCTTCGTCTAGTGCTTGGCTGTATGTTCTTTTTGATGCTGGGTATACGAGCATTCTTGTTCCTTTTGCTACTTGGTTTCCTTTTAGTATTTTTGCTGCTTCTCTTAGGTCTGTTATTCTTCCGTTGGTACAGGATCCTAGGAATACTTGGTCTAGTTCAACATCTACTTCGCTTGCTGGTTTTACATTGTCTACGTGGTGTGGGCATGCTACTTGTGGTGTTAGGTCGCTTACATCTATGTCTATTTTGTTTAGTGATGCTGCGTCTGAGTCTGTTTTGTATACTGTGAAGTTTTTCTTTTGTGAGTGTGTTTTTACGTATTCTAATGTTTTTTCGTCAGGTTCTATTAGTCCGGTTTTTCCTCCCATTTCTATTGCCATGTTGGAGAGTACCATACGGTCGTCCATGCTCATGTCGGTTATTGTTTGGCCTGTGAATTCACAGCTTTTGTATGTGGATCCGTCTACTCCTACTGTTCCTATGATGTGGAGGATTACGTCTTTAGATGATACGTTTTCTTTTAGTTGTCCTTCTACTTTGAATTGGTTGGTTTCTGGTACTTTGAACCATAGTTGTCCTGTTGAGAATACCATTGCCATGTCTGTGGATCCGATTCCTGTTGCGAATGTTCCGAATGCTCCGTAGGTACATGTGTGTGAGTCTGCTCCTACTGCAACTTCTCCAGGTACGATGTGTCCTAGTTCAGGTAGTACTTGGTGGCAAACTCCTTCGTTTATATCATAGAAGTTTTTTATTCCTTGTTCTTTAACGAATTTTCTCATTACTATGTGGTTGTCAGCAGAGCTTAAGGAATCAGCTGGGACTTGATGGTCAAAGGGTACTACGATTTTATCTGGGTCCCATACTTTTTCGGTTCCTATTTTTTCTAATGATTCTATAGCTAGTGGTCCGGTTAAATCGTGAACCATTGCTACATCAATGTCTGCCATTACTATTTCACCAGCTTCAACTTTTTCGTTGCCTGATGCTTTAGCTAATATTTTTTCACTCATTGTCATTGACATAATTATCTTTTACTCCCAAAAAATAAGAATAAATAAAAAATTAAAATTTTATAAAAGTTTTTTTTATATTTGGTTTAAGTTTCCAAAGTTGTAAAATTTAATATCATCTGGAACATTTGTTATAATATTTTTAGTGTCGAATATTACAGGATTTTTCATATTTTTTATCATGTAATCGTAGTTTAGTTCTTTGAACTGGTTATGGTCAGATAATATTAAACATAGTGATGCGTCTTTTATTGCATCTTCAAAGCTTACATAGTCCGGGTTTTGGACATGGGGGTCATGAATTGATATTTCATAATCTTTATTTAAGTAATTTATAATTTCAAATGCTGGACTTTCACGTGTATCGTCTGTGTTTCCTTTATATGATACTCCTAGTACTGCTATTTTTTCTTTTTCTTTGTTTAGTATTCTGTTAACATAATCGGATACGAATAGTGGCATGCTTTTATTTGTATCTCTTGCTAGTTTTATGATTTTAGCAGTTTCTGGTGCTAGGGCATAGATAAAGTATGGGTCTATTGCTAGGCAGTGTCCTCCTACTCCTGGTCCTGGGCTGTGAATGTTTACACGTGGATGTTTGTTAGCTAGTTTTATAACGTCTAGTGCGTTTACTCCTATTTCGGAGCATATTTTTGTTAGTTCGTTTGCTAGTGCTATGTTAACATCACGGAATGTGTTCTCCATACATTTGGATAGTTCTGCAGTTTTTGCTTCTGTTTTCATTAAGTCTCCTTTAACGAAAATTGAGTAGATGCTTGCTGCTTTGTCACTGCATTCTGGGGTTACTCCACCGATTATACGATCATTATGTATTAATTCATGGATTATTCTTCCAGGTAGAACTCTTTCAGGACAATGTGCTAAGTATAAATCTTTTCCTACTGTAAAACCTTCTTTTTCGAATATTGGTTTTATTACATTATCTATTGATAATGGTGCTATGGTTGATTCTACAATAACTGTATTTCCTTTTTCTAAATGTTTTAGTATGTTGTGGCATGCTTCTATAACATAGGTTAAGTCGCAACTGTAGTTTTCTTCAATGTAAGGTGTTGGTACAGTTATTATGAAAACATCTGATTTTTCTGGTTCTAGTGATGCATGGTATAATCCTTTTTTTGTGGCATTTGTAAGTAGTTCTTTTATGCCTGGTTCTTCAATGTGGATTTGACAATTATTAAGTTTGTTAATAATGTCTTCTTCTATGTCAACTCCTAGAACTTCACATCCATTATCAGCAAAAAGAGTGGCAGTTGGAAGTCCAATATACCCTTGACCTATTACACAAATCTTCATTTTTGATTCCAACTATAAAATTTAATGCTTTATATTTTTTTTAATTATAAAAATTTTTCATTTAAAAAAATTTATAATAATTATAGTTTATCATTTTTTTAATAAATAATTATATGTTGTAAAATTTAGATAATAATAAATAAGAAGTATAAAAGGGAAAAAAATAATATTTTTTTTTATTAAAAAAAAATTTTTTAAGGTCTGGATGAATTTGACTATGAAAATATTAATTACTGGTGCAAATGGAATGTTAGGTCATGATTTAGCTAGTGTGTTAGTTGATCATGAGTTATTTTTATTTGATTCTAAAAGTTTAGATATTACTGATAAAAATAAGGTTGAAACTGAAGTAGGTAAGGTAAAACCAGATATTGTTATAAATTCAGCAGCATTTACAGATGTTGATGGTTGTGAAAGTCAATATGAAGCTGCTTATGATGTTAATGCAAATGGGCCACGGAATCTTGCATTAGTTTGTAAGGATTTAAATATACCTTTACTTCATGTAAGTACGGATTATGTGTTTAAAGGAGATAAAAACACTCCTCTTGTTGAAGATGATCCTGTAGGTCCTAAAACTGCATATGGTAAAACTAAACTCGAAGGGGAAGAGTTTATAAAAGAAATACTAGATGATTATTATATTATAAGAACAGCATGGTTATATGGGCATAATGGTGCTAATTTTGTTGAAACAATGCTAAGTTTAGCAGAAAATAATACAGAATTAAATGTTGTAAATGATCAAATAGGTTCACCTACTTTCACATATGATTTAGCAGTTAAAATTAAGGAGATTATAGAATCTGGTAAATATGGAATTTATCATGTAACAAATTCAGGTTATTGTTCATGGTATGATTTTGCATGTGAAATTTTTAAATTATCAAATATTAATATTAAAGTAAATCCAGTAAGTACAGAAGAATTCCCAAGACCTGCTATAAGACCAAAATATTCAGTTTTAAGTAATAAGAAATTAACTGATAATGGTTTTAAACCTTTAAGAAATTATGTTGATGCTTTAAAAAAATATTTAGAAGAGAGGTAAAAAAATTATGAAAGGAATAGTGCTAGCTGGAGGAAGTGGAACTCGTTTGTATCCCATTACAAAAGCAGTTTCCAAACAATTATTACCTTTATATGATAAACCAATGATTTATTATCCTATTAGTGTGTTAATGTTAGCAGGAATACGTGAAATACTTGTAATATCAACACCTAGAGACTTACCATTATACAAGGATCTTCTAGGAAGCGGTGAAGATTTCGGTGTATCATTTACCTATAAACAACAAGAAAATCCAAACGGATTAGCTGAAGCTTTTATTGTAGGTGAAGATTTTATAGGTGATGATAATGTTTGTTTAATACTTGGAGACAATGTTTTCCATGGGCATCGTTTCACAGAAATCCTTGAAAAAGCTACAAAATTAGATGAAGGTGCAATAGTCTTTGGATATTATACTAATAATCCAGAATCCTTTGGAGTGGTGGAATTTGATGATGAAGGAAATGTATTATCAATAGAAGAAAAACCAGAAAAACCAAAATCCAATTACATTGTTCCAGGATTATATTTCTATGATAACCAAGTAGTTGAAATAGCAAAAAATGTTAAACCATCAGAACGTGGAGAATTAGAAATAACTAGTGTAAATGAAGAATACTTAAACCGTAACCAGTTAAAAGTAGAACTACTTGGAAGAGGAATGGCCTGGTTAGATACAGGGACACATGATGGATTACTAGAAGCAGGTAACTTCATAGAAACAGTTCAAAAAAGACAAAGCCTATACATAGCCTGTTTAGAAGAAATAGCTTATAATAAAGGTTACATAACTAAAGAAAAACTTTTAGAATTAGCAGAACCATTAAAAAAAACTGATTATGGACAATACTTAATTAATTTAGCACAAAAATAATATTAAAGGAATATTTTATTATGGGAAAATTCAAAATAACAAGAACAAAAATAGATGATGTTTTCACAGTAGAACCTACAGTCTTTGGAGATGAAAGAGGATACTTTATGGAAACATACAATGAAAACGACTTCAAAGAAGAAGGAATAGATTTAACATTCGTTCAAGATAACCAATCACTATCTACTAAAGGAGTTCTAAGAGGACTACACTTCCAATACACACAACCACAAGGAAAACTAGTAAGAGTAATAAAAGGAGAAGTATTCGATGTAGCAGTAGATCTTAGAAAAGACAGTGACACTTATGGACAATGGGTAGGAGTAATACTAACCAGTGAAAATAAAAAACAATTATACATACCAGAAGGATTTGCACATGGATTCTTAGTATTATCCGATACAGCAGAATTTGCATACAAATGCACAGACTTCTACCTACCAGAAGATGAAGGTGGAATACAATGGAACGACCCAGATATTGGAATTGAATGGCCAATAGATAATATGGATAAAATCATCCTATCAGACAAAGATAAACTCTGGAAACCATTAAAAGACACAAAAACAAACTTCTAAAAAAAAATTAATAATATTTTGGTTTTGGTGATTAAATGAAAAAATTGTTAATAACAGGTGGAGCAGGATTTATAGGAAGCAACTTCATCCACTACATGATAAAACAGTATCCTGAATATGAATTCATAAACCTAGATGCATTAACATACTGTGGAAACCTAGAAAACCTAAAAACATTAAAAGATAATGAAAACTACAAATTCATAAAAGGAAACATAGCAGATAAAGAATTAGTAGATGAAATAGTAAAAGATGTGGATTATATAGTTAATTTTGCAGCAGAAAGTCATGTAGACCGCAGTATAGAAGACCCAGAAATATTTATCAAATCCAACATACTAGGAACACAAAACCTACTAAACGCAGCAAAAAAACACGAAATAAAAAAATTCCTACAAGTATCAACAGATGAAGTATATGGAACACTAGGAAAAACAGGATACTTCACAGAAGAAACACCACTACAACCAAACAGTCCATACAGTGCAAGTAAAGCAGGAGCAGACCTAATGGTAAGAGCATACCACAACACCTTCAACCTACCAGTAAACATTACAAGATGCTCCAACAATTACGGTCCATACCAATTCCCAGAAAAACTAATACCACTAATGATATCCAATGCACTAGAAGACAAACCACTACCAGTATACGGAGATGGAAAAAACATAAGAGACTGGTTACACGTACACGACCACTGCACAGCAATAGACTTAGTACTACACAAAGGAAAACTAGGTGAAGTATACAATATAGGTGGACATAACGAAAAACAAAACATCGAAATAGTTAAACTAATACTAAAAACACTAGATAAACCAGAATCCCTAATAAAATTCGTAACAGACCGTTTAGGGCATGACCGTAGATATGCAATAGACTCCACAAAAATAACAGAAGAACTAGGATGGAAACCAAAATACACATTCGAAACAGGAATAATAGAAACAATAAACTGGTACTTAGATAACCAAGACTGGATAGAAAACGTAAAAACTGGAGAATACCAAGAATACTATAATAAACTCTATGGAAACAGAATATAAGTGATTAAAAATGGATTATAAGATAAGTGTTGTAATACCAGTATACAAAGTAGAAGACTACATAAAAGAATGCCTAGACTCAATAATAAACCAAACAATCGGCATAGAAAACATAGAAATACTAGCAGTAGATAACGCAAGCCCAGACAAGAGTATAGAAATAATAAAAGAATACCAAAAAGAATATCCAGATAATATAAAAATCCTAACAATAAAAGAAAACAACGGACCAGGACCAGCAAGAAACCTAGGAGTAGAAAACGCAACAGCACCATATTTAACCTTCGTAGACAGTGACGATATAATATCAAAAGACGCATTCGAAACCTGCTTAAAAACATTCACAGAAGAAAAATCAGACCTTGTAATATATCGAGCAGAAATCTTCAACGAAGAAGGAATGGTAGAAACCAACCAAGACGTATACAGTAAAAACCGTACAATAACAGACTTATATCAATATCCAGAACTAATATTCTACACAAATGTATGGAACAAAATATATCCAAAAAAATTATACCCATATCTAAAATTTCCAGAATCAATACTCTACGATGACAATGTAGCATCAGCAAGTGTAGTTACAAAATCACCTAAAATAAACATAACAACAGATACAATATACTACCACCGCCGACACGACCTAGCAACAACACAAACCATAACCAAAAAAAATAGTCTAGATTTAATAGCAAGTGTACAACCAGCACTAGACTTAATAAAAGACACACCACAATACACAAACCTACTACAATTCTTAGCACTAAAAATCCTATACTCAGCAATAAACTTCATGATAAACGACATAGAATCCCTAGAAGATATAAAAGAAGTATACGAGGAGTTAAAAAAATATCCAGACAAATTCAAACCAGAAATATTCGAAGAATTTAAAGAATACTTCCCAAACTACCAACTAACAAAAGAACAAGATAAACTATATGATATTAAAACACTAACAGTCCATGAATACTTAATAAAACACAAATACAGTAAACTAGAAGAAGAAAAAACATTACAATCCAACCTATACATAGACACAGGAAAAGGATTCAACGAAGAAGATAAAATAACACTAAATTACAAACTAAAAAATGTAATAGAATTAAATTTCAACCTAAAAGATTATCCAAACATAAAACAATTAAGATTTGATCCAATAGAAGATTATATAACAGAATGTAAAATAATCTCAGTAGAATCAGATAATAAACACTATGAAATAATAACCTCAAATTCAGACAACCCAGCATCACAAGATAAACAATTATTCACAACAACAGACCCACAATACAATATAAACGGAACATTCGAAAACATAAACTACCTAAAAATAAGACTCAAAATAACAATACTCTCCCATACTAAAATATCACAAATAATACAAGCACAAAAACAAGAAAACATAAAACTGCAAAACACACCAGCACCACAAACAAAAAACCAACCTAAACCTGAACCAAGTGTAGAGAAAAAATCAAGATTCTCCTTATTTAAAAAATAAAATGAAGTTGTTTTTATTATGTTTAAAATAAGTGTAATAATACCATTATACAATGTAGAAAAATACATAAAAGAATGCCTAGACTCAATAATAAACCAAACAATAGGCATAGACAATATAGAAATAATACTAATAGACGACTGCAGCACAGACAACACACTAAACATAATAAAAGAATACCAAACACAATATCCCGATAATATAGTAATAATAGAACAAGAAACCAATCAAGGACCAGGAGCAGCAAGAAACCTAGGAATAGAAAAATCAAAAGGAAAATACCTAACATTCCTAGATGGAGATGACTTCATATCACCAAACACATATAAAGACTGTATAGACCTATTAGAAAAAGATAACGACCTAGATATGGTAATATACAAATACACACTATATAATGAAGAAGATAACACCATAATAGCACCAGACATACACCAACTAATATATGAAAAAACACTTACAATAACAGATTTAAACAAAAACCCTGAAATAATATTTTCAACATCACCATGGAACAAAATATATACAAAAAAACTCATCCCCTACTTAAAATTCCCATCAATGCTATATGAGGATAATATAACAAGTGTAAAAACAATATTAAACTCACAAAAAATACACATAACAACAGATGCAATATATTACTACAGATACGAAAAAGATAACAAGTCCAGATCACAATCAATCACATTAAACAATATAGAAGATTTAATAGAAAGTATAAAACAAATAATAAGCCTACAAAACCAACATCCACAATACAAAAATCTCTTATTCTACTTAAGTTTAAAATTCCTCTATGATATAATATACTGGATGTTAAACCTGGATTTCACATATAAACAATTAGAAAAAATATACTACCAATTAAAAGAACTACCAACAATAGATGATAAAATACTAATTGATTTTGAAGAAAAATTCCCAATATACACTCTCCACAACCAAGAAGCACTAAAAGACCTGGAAAAATTAGAACCATTACACTACTTTGTAAAACACAGATACTATAATCAAACAATAAACCCAATATACGAAGCATCAATATACATAGACACAGGAAAAGGCTTTAATGATGATGAAAAAATAACACAAGAATACAGGATACAAGACCGTAATATAAGCTTAGATTTCAACCTAAAAGACTACCATAAGATTAAAGGTTTAAGATTTGATCCAGTAGAAAATCATCTCTGCAGTTGCATAATAAAAACAATAAGTAACAATTTAGAAATTGATAAAACTAATGCAGAAAACCCTGAAGATAATAAACAAATATTTTTAACAAGAGATCCACAATACACATTTAAAGGAGACTTCACAAACCTAAACAACCTAAAAATAAGTTTCCATATACACACAGGAAACTCAGAAGATTTAAGAATATACTTTACACAAAAACTGGCAGAATTAAATGCTAAAATAAAAGGATTAAACTATGAAATAGAAGCAAGAGACAAAATAATAGAAAACAAAAACAATATAATCAACCAAAGAGACCAAACAATAGAAGAAATTACAGAATCAACCTCCTGGAAAATAACACAACCACTACGCTCAATAAAAAAATAAGAAGGGGAACATAAACAGTGAATCAAACATCCTACATAAACTTTCTAAAAAAAGCAAAATTCAACCCCACAAAAGCAAAACAATACCAAAAAGCTTACCAAAAAATAAAAGAAACAGACCTTTTTGATGAAAAATTCTACCTAGAACAATACCACAATGTAGCAAAATCAAATATAGATCCACTAATACACTACCTATTCTACGGAGGAAACGAAGGAAAATATCCAAGCCTAAAATTCAATGGAAACCAATACCAAAACACCTACAAAGAAGCACTAAACACCAACCCACTAGTACACTATATTCTAAAAGGACAATATGAAAACCATGAAACATTTCCAGTAAACTACAACCAACAATACGAAACTATACTAAAAAACAACCTACTATACTTACATAATTACATATTTACAGAAGAACCATTAGTATCAATAATAATATTAAACAGAAATGGTTACCATCACCTAAAAAGACTATTTAAAGACTTTAAAAAGAATACCAATTATAATAACTATGAGATAATAATTGTAGATAATGCATCAACAGACCAATCAGTAGAATACTTAAACTCCCTAGATTTACCAATAAGAATAATACAAAATAGTCAAAATGAATCATTCTCTCATGGAAACAATCAAGCAGTAAAAATAGCAAAAGGAGAACTAATACTACTACTTAACAATGACATACAACCAACATATGGTTGGTTAAACGAAATGGTAGGAACAATAACAGAAAATGAAAACACAGCAGCTGTAGGAGCCAAATTAATATACCCATACTACTTTGACAGAGTATCAATAAACAAATCATTCACAATACAACACACCAAAGTAAAATTCGAAGAAGTAATAACAAACGATTACGAATATGGGCCAATACATGAAGATATAGAAGAAAAAGACATATTCAACAAAAAATATAATCAAAAAGAACAAGTTTTAGCAGTAACAGCAGCTTGCATACTAATAAAGAAATCAGTCTATGAAGAATTAGGAGGCCTGGATGAGGAATATTTCTATGGTTATGAAGATGTTGATTTTATGTTGAAAATTCATGAAAAAAATTATAATGTAATGTGTGCAGGTGGAGCATTACTGTTTCATCATGAATCAAGTACACGAAATGATGAAGGAAAATTCATAGAACAAAACATAAAAAATATAAAAACACTAACACGAAAATGGGAAGAATACCTATTCAAAAATATTCTATTAGACAAAATAAAAAAACTAAAATTCTTCACAAATTACAAACTAACAATAGGTATATTAAACACTAAACCATCAAATACGAATGATAAAACAATAAAAAACCTAGCAAAAGAAGTAAACAAAAATGATTATAATATAGAGTTAATTACTGATGAAAAAACAAGAATAACGAGTAAAGAAACAGATA
>CAYSIF010000045.1:0-12822 GCA_964431035.1 uncultured Methanobacteriaceae archaeon
TAAAAAAACAAGCAAAAAATAAAAGAAAAAAATCTTAAGTTTCTAGCAATGAAAAGCAACATTACACATAAAAGTTTTAAAACTAAAAATAAAAAACCATTAAAAGCACTAGATAATTGAACTAAAGAGCAAAACAAGTTTAGATAAATAAAATACAATATAAATCTAAAAATAAATAAAATAAGCATATTAATTAAAGATCTATAAAAAAGATAATAAAACGGACAAATATGAATTAAAAATGGAAAAAAAGTGAACAAAATTTATTATAATCTTAAAAATATCGAATATAATTCAAACAATAAAGATGATCCAAAAAGTAATTGTATCAAAATATATGATAAATAATTATTATATATAACAAATGTTAAAAAATTAAAATACCTAATATGAAAGGGGGAAATATTAAAAATGTTATTTAATGAATGGATTACAGAAGATGTTAAAAATGTTCTACTTGTAGAACCTAACTTCCCCATACCTACAAAAAGTAGAAATCACTCTAATTTTTTACCAATCGGTTTATTAAAAATTGCATCATATTTAAGAACTAAAAATATAAAATTTGAGTTAAAAAGACATGAAGATAAAGAAACACAACAAACATTAGATAACACAATAAATGATGATGCCCCTGATTTAATTTGCGTTACAAGTATTTTTACATATTGGAGCAAATATGTTAAAAATGCAGTTCAATATTATAAAAAACTTTATCCTAAAACACCAATTATTGTTGGAGGTATTTTTGCTTCTTTAATGCCAAAAGAATGTAAAGAAATTACTGGTTGTGATGGCGTCATTACTGGACAGATTGAAGAAGCTGAAAAATTAATTCCTGCTTATGATTTAGTTGATGTGGATTATCAGATACTTCATACTACTAGAGGTTGTATCCGCAAGTGTGGTTTTTGTGGAACTTATATTATAGAACCAAATTGGAGATGTAAAAAAAGTATTAAAGATGAAATTGTTAAAAAGAAGTTAATTTTTTATGATAATAACCTTTTAGCGAATCCTTATATTGAAGATATTTTAAATGAACTTATTGAGTTAAAAAAAAGTCGTAAAATATCATATATAGAGTCCCAATCTGGTTTTGATGGTAGAGTTTTAATTGATAATCCCCATCTTGCCAAAATGATGAAAGATGCTGGTTTTAAAAATCCACGTATTGCTTGGGATCATAGTTATAAACAGCACAAATATATTAAAAAACAAATTGATATTTTAACTAATGCAGGCTTTACTGCTAAGGAAATATCTATTTTTATGATTTATAATTATGATATTGATTATGAAGAGATGGAAGAAAAACGTGTAAAATGTGCTGAGTGGAACGTTCAGATTACAGATTGTAGATATAGACCATTAAATCAGACCTTTGATGAGTATAGTCCTTCAAAAACCAAAGGCCAAACTAATCGTGACTACTGGATTAATCCTAATTGGACTGATGGTGAGGTTAGGAAGTTTAGACGTAATGTTAGAAGACATAATATTTGCATAAGACACGGTGTAGATTATCACTCTGCATTATTAGAGCGTAAAAAAGTTCCTCAAGAAGATGCTAAAATTTATAGATTAATGAAGTATGATGAAGCAAAGCACTATATTCCAGATACTTGGACGCCATTTAAGTTTCATCCATCTTTAGAAAAAGATTATTATGAAGTTAAAGAAGTTAAATCCATACCTAAAGATGTGCGTCTTAAATATGAAAAATCTTAAATAGAATTCAATATATTTTCAATGTTTTCTGTAAACATTGTATAATTCATAAAATAATGAATTTGAGGCATTAATTCATTTAATGTTTTATTCATATTCAACCATCCAGAACCATCACTAATCCATACAAATTTCATACCACTTTCTTCAATTTCACTTTGTAAATGTATGTATGCATTTCCTGTTTCTATAGGTTTACTTCCAGTACTATTATAAAAATTGCATTCCATGATGATTTTTGGTTTCCCATTTTTGAATATGACAAAGTCTGCATATTTTGTTCTTAGTATATCTTTAACATTTACTTGTTCGTAAAATTCATAAACATTTGAATCTGCGAATTTATTTATTAAAAATTTTGCTATGATATTTTCAAATGATTTTCCACTTCTGTTTTTACGTGCATTAGTATCTAATCCTACTTCAGTTCCTAGGAGATATGCTTTTAAATCTTTAATGTTTGTGAATAATTCAAATATTCCTGTTTCTCTGCAGAATTCTGCAATATCTTCTGGTTTGAATGTTTTTGGATTGAAGTCATATTTTTTATATATTGTATCGAATATTTCCACTGTTTCGTTTCTTTTTTTGAATCTTATTGCTAAAATTGATGGTAATACTGGTACAATTTCGGGATTGCTTGATATTAAGCGTATGAAATTTTCTTCAATATTTTCTAGTGACATTTGGTTTAGGCTATTTAGTAATCCTATTTCATATAAATGAGTTTCAACATTTTTATATACTTTATCCCAGTCTACAAAGAACTTGAAATTATGATTTGTTGGTAGTAATGTTTCTAGGAAATATTTATTATATTCTTCTTGACTATTAAAACCTAATTCATGATAATTGCTCATTATTTCTTCGTTATCCCCTTTTAATAATTTTTTATTAGTAATTCTGTTATATTTCCTCTTTTTTTAGCATTTGAGTTTATTGATCTTTTAGCAAGTACTCTTTCTATATTGAATTCAGAGTATAAGTCATCGAAGAAATTATCTTTAGGATTTGTATTTTTTGGATCGCTGTTACTTAATAGGACTAATGCTTGTTTTTTTGATATTCTTTTATAATATTTGGCTAGTTCTATTTGTTCGTTGTCTCCAAAGTCATTTTTTGAGTAATTTGTAAAACTTGATGAGGTTGATAGTGGGCGATAAGGTGGGTCTAAGTATACAAAAGAGTTATTGTTGATAAAATTTTCACTTTTAAGGAATGAATCATTGATTATTTTAACTTTATGTTTACTTAATAAACCTATTGAAAAAATATAGTTTTATGAAAAAATATTTATAAAAAATAAGCAAATATAGAAGTTTATTGAATAAATAGTTGAGAAATTAGATTTATATGCAAGTTGATGTTTTTGATGAAGAAATTATTAAGGCCAAACCTTTTTTAAAATGGGCTGGTGGAAAAGGTCAATTAATTGATACTATTGAAGAGAGATTGCCTTCTAAAATTAAAGAAAATAGGAAGATTAAAAATTATTTTGAGCCATTTGTAGGTGCGGGTGCCTTATTTTTCCACTTAGCAAGTGAATATAAAATTAAAAGATCTTATATTTCTGATGTAAATAAAGAGTTAATATTAACTTATAGGATAATTCAAAAGTATCCTAGTGAACTTATTGATAATTTGGAGATATTGCAGGAGAAATTTTTAGTTAAAACTCAAGATGAGAGGAAAGAATTTTACACAGAACTTCGTAGCGAGTATAATTCTGATTTAGTAGATTTTAATTATGCTGTGTTAGATGATGAATCTATTAAGAGAGCATCATATACTATATTTTTTAATAAAACTGGTTTTAATGGTCTTTTTAGGGTTAATAAAAAAGGTGAGTTTAATGTTCCATGTGGAAAATATAAAAATCCTAAAATTTGTGATAAGGAAAATCTAGAAAATGTTCATAGTTTATTAAGTAAACATTGAATTATTAAATTTTTTTTAGAAATAGTTTTTATTAAAGGAAATAAAAAAATTATAGGATTTTTTTTAAGTTTATTTTTTTATTGTGGAGTAAAAAAATAGGTTTTTTTGGAAAATAAAATTTTTGATAACAGTATTTTTTTGCGAATTTTTTTTAGAGTGTTTGTCCTATAATTTTTTTGTGTGTGTGTTGACTTGCTACCTAAGCATTTTTAGGTATACCTAAAAGTATATTTGATATACTATATAAATGTTTTGGTAAACCTAAAAAAATTAAAAATCTAAAGAACCTTCAAAAATATTTTCAAAAAGAGGAATAACATCCTCATCACGAACAGGCCTTACATTATTAGAAGTATTCTCATCTAATAATACTTTATCCATTAATTCTTCCTTATCTATTAGTATATCTTCGAAATCTATTCCTAATTTTTTAAGGGATGTTGGGATTCCGAGTTTTTCATTTAAACTAATTAAGTTTTCACATAATTCATCAATACGGTTTATTTCCATGTTTTTTAAGATTGGGGAATACTTATCTGATTTTTGTGAGTTGTATTTTATGATGTATGGTAGGTACATTGCGCTTAGTAGTCCGTGTGGTGGTGATTGTGTTGTAAATAGTAGTTCTGTTACGTCGCATAGTGTGTGGCATATTCCTAGTCCTGTGTTTCCGCAGCTCATTCCTGCTTGTATTGATGCGTATTGTAGGTTTATTTTTGATTCTTCATTTCCATTGTATGCTTGTTCTATGTTTTCTGTGATTGTTTTTATTGCGTCTATGCTTAGTGCTTTTGAGAAGGTGTTTGTGTTTTTTGCTGTGTATGATTCGAATGCGTGTGATAGTGAGTCCATTGCTGAGTATAGTAGGACGTCTCCTTGTATGTGTTTTATTATATTGTTGTCTATTATTGTCATGTCTGGTGTTAGTTGGTAGTCTGATACTGTCCATTTGAATCGGGTGTCCCAGTCTGATACCATTGCTACTGGTGTCATTGAGGATACTGAGTATGTTGTTGGTATTGCTATGAATCTTGATTTGTGTCTTATTTTTGGTAGTTTTTTGTTTGTTATTAGTTCTTCAAATTCTAATTTGGGGTGTTCGTAGAATACCCACATGGATTTTGTTGCGTCTATTACGCTTCCGCCTCCTAGTGCTATTATCCAGTCTGGGTTGTATTTTCCGAAGTGGAATGCTCCTCTTGTTACTAGTTCTTTTGTGGGGTTTGCTGGTATTCCGTTTATTACGTTGACGTTTATGTAGGTTTTGTTTAGTTGTTCTATTACTTTGTCTAGTGTTCCGTTTTCTTTTACTGTTTTTTCTCCTGTTACTATTACTGCGTTTTTTCCTTGTATTTTTCTTAGTGAGTCTAGGGCGTTTTTTCCGTAGTATATGTTTCTTGGTATTGTGAATCTTTCCATGTTATTTTTTTCCTGGTATGTTTACTTTGATTGTTAGTCCTGCTTCTCCTATGAATTCTAGGTATTTTTTTGTTTGTAGTTTTTCTAGTGATATTAGTGGTGATGCTGTTATTTGGTTTCCGCTTACTAGGTCTTTGAATTGTTCGAATTTGCTTGTGAGTATTAGGTCGAAGTGTCTGTTGTTTACTATGAATACTATGTCTACTACTGGGTTTCTTTGTTCTTCTAGTATTTTGCTTGTTCTTATGTCTATTTGGTCTTGTTTTCTACTTATTATTAGTATGTCTTCTCCGGATGCGTTGGATATTATTCCTACTATTCCGTTGTCTGGTATTTTGTTGAATGCGTTGTCTGGTTGTTTTAACCATTCTAGCCATTTGTTTATATCGAATATCATGATTTATTCTTTTTCTCCTTTATTTTATATTTCTAGTTCTAAAAATAGTTGATCGTGGTCTGATAGTTCGTAGTCTCTTATGTATGCGTCTGTTAGGTTGTCTTCTAGTTCTTTGTTTGTGAAGATGTAGTCTAGTTTGAATCCTCCTTCGAGGTTGTATTCTCGTAGTCTTCTGCTTCTCCATGTGAAGTGTTTGGTTTTTGGGTGGAATATTCTGTATGTGTCTATGAATCCTGATTTTAGGAATTTTTTGAAGAGGATTTTTTCTTCGTTTAGGTATCCTGGTCCGTAGTATTCTGGGTTGTATGCTTCTTTTTGTGAGTATGCTACGTTGAAGTCTCCGCAGAGTATTATGTTTTTTCCTTCTTGGTGTAGTTTTTGTGCGTATTGGAATAGGTTTTCTATGTATTGGTATTTGTGTTTTAGGTCTTCGTGTTTTCGTCCTGATGGTGCGTATGAGTTGATTAGTGTGAATTTTGGGAATTCTGCTAGTATTGTTCTTCCTTCCATTCCTTCTTCTAGTCCTAGTCCCCAGAGTTGCATTTTTGGGTGTATTTTTGAGTATAGTCCTACTCCTGATTTTTTTCCTCTTAGTGGTGTGTAGAAGTTGCTTTTGTATCCTGGTAGGTTTCTTACTTTGTCTTTTATTTTTTTCTCTGGTATTTTTACTTCTTGGACGCATATAATGTCTGGTTGTGTTTTGTTTATTATTTCTGGGAAGCCTCTGAGGAATGCTCCGTTTATTCCGTCTATGTTTCCAGACATTATTTTTAGTTTTTCCATTTTTCTGTTTTTCCTTAGTTTTTCTATTTTGTTTTTAATATTTGATTTTTATTATATTATTATATTTTGGTAGAAAGCTTTAAAAGTGATTAGGTTGTAATAATAATATAACTCAAGTATAACTTAAAATTTTTAAAATAAAATTTAATACCTTGAAAAATTCTTGAGTGAAATAATAATGAAAAAATAGAAATCTTACTAAAAAAAATTTTTATTAAATTTTAATAAGCGAAACCCTATTAAAAATACATTTTTGAATATTAAAAAACTTAAAAAAAAACCCATACAAAAAAACTTAAAAAACTTACTAATACACCCACATTTATCCCAAAAAACTGGAGTATTAGAAAAAAAACAATTTTTAAGTTTAAAATAAATTAAGTATCATAATTTTATATTCAAAAAAAATACAATAAAAAAAAGTAATAATAAACCTAAGATTACTATTTTTTTCATATTATTTTTTTCCTCCAAAAAAAAAAACAAAAACTAATTCTAAACTATAAAAAAAATACTAGAGTTTAATTTAATATTCTACCCCATATTAATTTAGGCTTACCTAAATTTTTAATTAATTAAAAAGATAACCCCCAAAATAAAACGTTAAAACAAAATAAAACAAGCAATCTAAAACCTTTTTAAAAAATTAAATAAAAATAAACCTATATACCATATAAACATATAAATAAAATACTATATAAATATTATCAACCCACAAAAAACAAAATAAAACAAATACCCCAACATTTCCACCAAGAACTAACAAAAAAAAAGAAAAAAGAAGAAATAAATAAAAGTAAAAAATAATTAAATATCTAGAACCCTAAAGATTTTTTATGCTTAAACTATTGCAAGGATATTTTTTTATAATATTTGCAACAGATGCATTCTCATTAACAATTAAACCAGAAATATTGAAAGGTTTTCTTAATTCCCTTTTTGTTCTATTATCATTTTTCAATTCTCCAAGAAAAACGCATTTAAAACTAGAAATCTTTAAATTAAATTTTCTAAAGGATTTTGAAATTTCCTCACCACTATTCTTGAACTTCTCTTTCAAATCTTTAGTATTTTTACCCCCACTTGTAAGCTCACAAAGAATAATTTTATATCCTCCCGAATTTAAGGGGCTTTTTTGTATTATAATACAATCCACACTTTTTCTTGTGAAATCATTTTTCTTAGATTTTTCAACCTTATCTCCATTAATAATTAAGTATTTCTTTTTATCAATATCTTTTAAGCCACAACCCTTCTCCTTGCAACTATCAATAGTAGTATCTTCATTATTATAATTTTTATAATATGATTCTAATTGATGTAATGGCAGTTTTATCATTCCTCTTCAGCATCAGTAATCTCATTCATTTCATCATATAAATCAGAACTAACTTGTGAAAAGTTATTTTCAACAAAACCTGTGGAATTAATTTCAATTTCTTCTGTAAAAAAGTTAAATAAACTCTTAGAAACATAATTATAAATATTCACATTATTTGAATTTAAAATATCTTCAGGAGTGTAGTTGAATTTTTCTTTTAACTTATTTTTAGGAATATTAATTAAACGAATATGATTATTTACTTGATCACAAATGTAATCACTATGTGTAGTAATTATTAATTTTAAATCATTATTTATTGCTTCAATAAAATATTTAACTAACTTTCTTTGGTTTAATGGATGTAAATGTGCTTCAGGTTCCTCAATTATTAAGGTATCATCTTTATTTAATATATATTTCAAATAGAAAATTAATGGTATTGTTTCACTAATGGAAGATGAAAATAAGTCAATTGGCAACTCTACATTAAATTCTTCATTATAATAATAAAATTCAATATTAGACTCGATTTTTTTTAGTTTTATCTCGCCATCAAGCAAATCTTTTTCCATCCTACAAGCAAGATCATAAAATTCACCCTTTTCAGGTTTGTTTTCATTATCCAGGATATTGGATAATAATTCTTTCTGCATATAAGAGAGTATATAATTATTTCTTAAATTTTGAGAAAGAGTGCTATTCTTATTTTTTATTAATTCATCTCTTGCTGAAGGAATATAATAAGAGTGTTTAATTGTTAAACACTGGAAAAATGTTTTTGAAATTTGGTAAAAAAAATCTTTAAATATGTTAGAAATATTTATTTCATTATCATCATCAAAATCATTATTAATTATATTAATATGATAAAAATTATCTTTTTTCGTAAGCTTGAAAGAAATATTATTATTTAATTTTATTTCATTTGTAATCTTTTTATTAAAATTGTTTAAATTTAATATATTTTTTACAATAATATCCTCATTTCTTTTCTTAATAATTAGAATATTATTAAATTTAATTTCAAAAGAGTCACAATTAAATCTTATTAAATCATCAATATTATTAACACCAAAGATTAATTTTAACCTATTTTCTATAAGAGAATTATAAACATTACCAATAGTACTATTTATTATATTTTCAAATTTATCTATAGGTACTTTAAATGGGAAATTTTCAATATCTTGATTTTTTGAGTAATTTGTAAATTCATCCATAAGATTAACATAATCAGGATTATTATTTAATTTTAAAATAGAATCAAAACTTAAAGTAGAAATTTCATTTATTAAATCTTCTTGTTTATCCCCTAAAGGATTTATTAAAGCATGCATTAATAATGCTGTGAAAGATTTTCCAGAACTATTATTTCCCATTAAAATTGTAAAATTAGAATTTTCTATTTTAGAATGATTAATAGGACCAAAATTCTTTATTTCTATTGAATCAGATAACATGAAAAAATTCCCTTTGTTGCGTTAATAAAAATATAATTAAATATTAATTATGATTTAATTGTTTAATATATATTTTTATGTTTAGCTGCTTTTAAATAATAAAATTAAAACTAGAAAAAATAATGCAACAAACACTTATTTTTCCGCAATAACAACTAAAATATAATCATCATCTTTTTTATAAACTTTAACACTTTTAAAACCTGCTTGAAGCAAATAATTCTTTAAAGTATCAGCAGTGTATAAGTTCATTCCTTCTACTAGACTTAACCATTTTTCATCATCTGGATGGTTTCCATCTGTTCCCTGTGCAATCATAAAATGCCCTCCAGGTTTTATGATTCTTAAAACTTCTTTAAAAGTGTTTTTTATATCTGGCCAAAAATAGATTGTTTCAAATGCAGTAACTAAATCATAGGATTCATTTTCAATGGGCATTTTTGTAACATTTGCTTGTATTATTCTGCATCTACCATTTTCTATTTCTTTTTGATTTTGTTTTGTTGATGCTTTAACTGATATTTCTGAATAGTCTAGCCCATCTACATTGTTTTCTGTTAAGGTTAAAAATTTTTCAATATTAACTCCTCCACCACATCCAATATCTAGGATTTTATCTGTGGAGTTAACTTTGATAGTTTTAAAGGCGAAGTTGGAGATGTCTTTATGGTTTTCGTTCATATTTTTTATTGTTGTGTATCCTTCCTCGCCATGAGGTTTTATGCATTGTGTGATTTTTTCTGCTACCATAAAAAAAATATTTATTAATATTAAATTATGTAAATGAAAATAAAATTTATAAATTTTTATCTATTACATTAATCTTACTTTCTTTTTTAAACTGATTATCAAATGTTAATAAATCTCCAATATTATTTTCTAACATAGTAGTTATTATTCCAGCATCTGTAAAACTTAATTTACCATTATGTTTAATAAATATATCCATTGTTTTAGAATTATAATTTAGTATATTATATTCATTAAGTATTTTGAAATTGTCTGTTAAAATATAGTAAATCTCTTGACTTATTTCTAAATTTTTTGTTTTATTATAACTAACAGTTACACATTCATTTAAAACATTATTATTAATATAACAATTATTGCTTAATATTATATCTTCTAAAAGTTCTGCCTTACCATGTTGATCATCCGTACTTATTGCATAAGCTATTATGAATGAAGTGTCTACAAAAGGAACATTAGTCATCATATAACTCCTTTTTTAACTCTACACTATTTGTAACATAATCTAATTTTATCAATCCTTTTAATTCATTTAAATTTCTTTTGCGCCTAAAATTGATTTCGGGATTTCCCTTTTCATTTATAAACCATTCAACAACAGTATTATTGTCAATATTATAATTTTTTCTTATTTCCTTAGGGATTGTAGTTTGATAATTAGATTGTACTTTACTTATTGCCAATACATTCATCATATTGAACACCTACAGTATATCTTATGAATATAACCTAATATAAAAATATCGGAAAAAATTAAAATATCGTAATTTTATATTAATCAGTAAAAAAAATTAATCAAAAAAAATTGTTACTTTAATAGAACCCATAATCAAAAAAAAAAGTTTTATGTTGATAGGAATTCTTTCATCATTGGATTGTTTAGTTCTTTATCAACATCTTTTAATAAATCTGGTATTTGTAAATGTTGTGGACAGTATTTCATACATGCTTCACATTCTATACAGTCTGCTGCTGCCCCATTTTCTTCTTTTCCTGATAAGACTAAATAGTATACTGCTGGTCCTACTGGATCTCCACCTTGTGTTTGATTGACATAATTGTTATTATAAGTTGAGAAGTATTTTGGTATTGGTATATCTACTGGACAGTGTTCTACACAGTAGTTACATTCTGTACAACTTATTGGTGTTAAATCGTTTACTACATCTCTTACTTGATTTATTAAATCATGCTCTTCTGCACTTAGTGGTTTTATATCTTCAAATATTTTTAAACTGCTTTCCATTTGTTCTAGACTACTTACTCCATTTAGTATCATAAAGACGTTTTCTAGTTCGTTACAGAATCTTAGTGCCCATGAAACATTTTCAGCATCAGAGTCATATTCTTTGAATATTTTTTCTGCTGCATCAGGAAGGTTTGCTAGTGCTCCTCCTTTTACTGGTTCCATTACTATTACTGGTTTTTTGTGTTCTGTTGCTATTTCATAGCATCTTTGTGATTCTACTGAGCTATTCCAGTCAAGGTAGTTTATTTGTAGTTGTACGAAGTCACAGTCCGGGAATGCTTCTAGTGCTTCTATTAGTGCTTCTGATTTGTCGTGTAGTGAGAATCCTATGTTTTTTATTTTTCCTTCTCGTTTTTTCTCTCTTACGAATTCAAATGCATCATAATCATATACTGCATGGTGTGTCATTTCGTTTATGTTGTGTATGAGGTAGTAGTCGAAGTATTCTACACCACATTTTTCTAATTGTTCGTTGAAGAATTTTTCCATGTCTTCTGGTTTTTCTACTGAGAATACTGGTAGTTTTGTTGCGATTATCAGGTCTTCTCTTGGATATCTGTCTACTACTGCTTCTTTTAGTACTGTTTCACTTACTCCATTGTGGTATGGATATGCTGTATCGAAGTATTTTCCGCCTTTTGCTATGTAGGCATCTGCCATTTTCTTTACTTGTTCTATATCTACTTTTGTTGGATCGTTTTCGTCTAATTGTGGTAGACGCATCATTCCAAAACCGAATTTTTCCATAATTTTTCACCCAAAAAAATAATAAATTGTTTACTATAAAAACATTTTTATTTTACATTATTTAAATATGAATCCTTAACTGGGTTTAGGATAAAGTAATAGAATAAAAGTTAAAATGTGAGCAAATAAGGATATTGTTAAATCAAAAACTTATAAGTTCACAAATTCCAAAAATACAAAAATCAAAAACTTATAAGTTCACAAATTTTTTTTATCAATAAAATTATTTTATTATATTCTTGAAATCTTCTCAGATATGATAAGTAATAAATAAAAGTTAAGGTGTAACTAAATAATTATATGGAGTTAAATGAAAAACTAGAACCAGTATACATATTCCTTGCAATAATACTCGGATTACTATTAAGCAATATAAAAATTTTAACAAATCTAGGAGACCCTATTTTAACATTATCCTTAGCATTAATGCTATTTGCACTATTTCTAGAAATACCATTAAAAGATATTAAAAAAAGCTTCACAAATACTAAATATACAACAATTAGCCTGTTAATTAATTTCTTATGGACTCCACTTTTCGGATACTTTTTAGCAAAAATCTTTCTAACTGGAAGTGTTG
This sequence comes from uncultured Methanobacteriaceae archaeon, assembly GCA_964431035.1. Lineage (GTDB taxonomy): Archaea > Methanobacteriota > Methanobacteria > Methanobacteriales > Methanobacteriaceae > Methanobrevibacter_A. The sequence continues at coordinate 12,379 of CAYSIF010000045.1, forward strand.
ATTTAGAGATAGGATTTTTTATGCTAATACTTACACCATGTACAGACTGGTATCTGCTTTTTACAAAAATAGCGAAAGGAGATGTGAGTTTAAACTTATCTATACTACCAGTAAACTTAATATTGCAATTAATACTTCTTCCAACATATCTTTTAATTTTTTATTCAAAAACAAACACTTTAAACATATTAAACTTAGGATATAGTTTACTGATTTTTATAATAATACCATTTACACTTGCACAAATATTTAAAAAAATAAATAAAAAACATGTGAATTTAATAAAAAATAAGATAATAGATTTTCAGATGCTATTTTTAGCAATTGCAATATTTGCACTATTCTTATCACAAGGAGAAAACCTATTTACAAATATAAACACATTATATACTTTATTTATACCTATAATACTATTTTTCACAGTAAACTTTTTATTGGATTTTA
>CAYSIF010000046.1:0-12614 GCA_964431035.1 uncultured Methanobacteriaceae archaeon
CAACTTGTTCTGGGTTCATTTTTGCTCCAGAACTGACTATTCTAACATCAATGTTTGGTCTGTCTGCACGTTCATCTAATAAAAGTTCAAGTACTGGTGAAGCAGCAATATTACCGCTTTTTACAATTCCGATTTTTACTACCATAATTATATCACCAATCTATATTTATATATATTAATATTAATAAAGATTTTTTAAAAAAATCATATCAAAAAGTTTATATATAATAAAAAAATAGTTTTTACTCTTTATAATTTGTCTAAAAATAAAAAAAATATAGATAAAGAAATAATTTCTAAATTATTATTTCATCCATCTTTTTAAATTTGGGAAAAACTCTTCAGACATTTTCCTAGCCTCTTCTTCACTCATACCTATAGCCTGTGAAGTTTTTGGAACACAAAAATCAATCATCTCTTCCATTATACAATCACTTGTAAATTCTCCATTTTGATAACAGTATTTACAGTAATCTTGACTTTTAGAACCATATTTTTCAGTCCCCATAATCTTCATCATTCATTGGCATCGCACATGACCCGGCAATATTATTTACAATATTTAATAAAAACTTTGATTATCTAAATTGTTTTCTTTGGTTCCAAATCTTTTTGATTGATTTAAAACCACTATTTTTTATAGTGAAATCAAAATTATTAATTAAATCCGTAATAATATCTATAGATATAAGAGAATTGTTAATTAAGTCATTATTAGATATAGGTTCAAGTGAGTTAATAGTTTCATTATTTATATCTTTTATTGGGACAATTGGGATGTTTAATTGTTTTGCTAGATCAACACTTCCATGTTGTTTGTGGAAACCTTCAATTTTTATAGATGGTATTTTTAGTACTCCTGCTTCTATTGTCATACCCATACCAGCTGCATAAATTAGAGCTTTGGCATTATGTGTGAAATCTGGCAGGTTAACATAATTATCTAATACTTTAATATCTTTTGAGACTAGGTTTTCTATTAATTTTTTATCAAATCTGTATGGTGCTATTATTACAGGATAATCCAAATTTTCAAGTTGTTGTATTAATTCTTTAAGGTTTTCTTCTTTTATATCTCCACCTAATAGTACTAGGATGTAGTTTTCAGTGCCCTGGTAAATGTTTTCTTCTTTTATTGAGTCTATTGTGTATTTAACCATTGGATATCCTTTAACATCATAAACATTTTTTAAATCATATGTTTCTTTCATAAATGATACATATTTCTTAGATGGTACTGTTATCATATTAGCTAAGGGTATTACTTCTATTGGATTGTAGATATCTTGTTCTATGTGTAGTATTGGTATTTTTAGAAAATTAGCTGCTATTATTGATTTTCTAACATCTCCTGCATTTCCACAAGTAATTAGTAAATCAATATTTTTCCCTCTCATTACTTTTATTGTTTTTAGGATGTCTTTAATAATGTAGTATACTAGTTTTACAGGGTTTGTTTTTTTGTTTCCTCTTCTTCCTTGTCCTATTGAGTATGTTTCGTTAGATATTTGTTTTAGGATTTTTTCACTGCTTTCTCCATGGTATAGTCCTATAATTTTTGTTTGCATCCAGTTTAGTTGTTTATTTTCTTCTAGTTCTTTTAGTTTGTTGATTATTGGTATGATTGTTTTTCCTGGTGCTATTTCTGCTGCTACTGCTATTGTCATTTGTTCTTTTAACAAAATTTATTCCTCTTTAGGTTTTTTTATATTGTGGAGGGTTGTTATTATTGATATTATACTTATGAGGTAGAATATCCATACTACTATGTCTGTTGGTCCTGTTTCTATCCATATTATTGTTTGTGCTAGTATGATTGCATATAGTGCTGTGAGTATTCCTTTTTTGTGTTTTTGTAGTATGTACATTGTTTTTAGTATTAGTCCTATGAAGAACATTTGTATGCACATTCCCCAGAATCCGAAGTCTAGTGTTGCAGGTCCGAATATTGTTGATGTTAGTGACTGGTTTTGAAGGAGTACTGTTTGTCCGACTACAACTCTTGGATCTATTGATTTGAAGAATCCTGTTAGTGTTGAGTAGAAAAGGTATCCTCCTGTTAGGAATTCTCTTCTTGTGATTTTATCAAATATGTTTAGGGTGAATGCTGATCTGTATGATATTAATTCTAGAGCCCCAATTCTCCATTGTTGACCTACTATTGATTTCATTGCAATAAATCCTATTAAAATTAGTAGTATTATGATTATTGCAGAGAAAAATATGTAGTGTTTGGTCTTAAATTCTCTTGTATAATATAGTGTTATGAATGTTGATATTAGGATTGCTATTGGTGTTGTTCTATATCCTGTTAGAGAGAATAATAATAATCCTATGATAAGTAGTATGTAATGGGTTTTTCTATTATATTTAACTAGTAATAGGTTTATTCCTGGTAAAAATAGTATGTATGATATTAACCATATCTTTGTTGCTGCTTTACTTTTAAGAACACTACTGAATAATGGTATTCCTCCTAAATGTACTAGGTTTATTATTTGTAATATTATTCCTAGTATAACGATTGCTAGAAGGATTTTTTCTTTTTGTGTGTATCCTCCAAAGTATGGTAGTTCTGGTGGATTTTTTAGTGTTTTTAAGTTTTCTATACTATTTTTTAACTTTTTTGAGAATTTTAGTATAGTGTTTGGGGTGTAATTTCCTATTATGAAAAATATTATTCCTGCTAGGATAAAGTAGTACATTGGTTTTTGTGGTGTGTGTAGTTCTGTTGTAATGTACCATGATGGTAGTGCTATTATGACAAACATTACAATTAGTAGTACTATTATTAGTGGATTGAATAGATCAATTTTGTTTAGGAATTTTTTATTCAAGAAAATCTATACCCCAATATTTTTTTTATTGTTTTTTATATTATTCTTAGAAATATTTAAAATCCTATTATTTTATTGATTTTAGTATTTTTTTGTATATTGTATATTTTTCATCTTATGGGATTTGTGAAATTTTTTATTTTGTTAATATTTTGTTAGGAATTTTTATGAATTTTTATGTTATTACATATTTTTTATCAGAAATTTTGATAACTAAATGATAATATCATAGGTGAATTTTTACATTGAAATGATGTTGTCATGATAACTAAATGATAATATCAAATGGAAATTTACTGAATTTTAAATAAAAAAAGTTACACTTGAAATGCACCTTTAATAAATTGAAATTTACTGCCAATGTGTAAATGATAATATCATGATAATGTAAATTACACTTGAAATGCACCTTTGGGAGTTACATGAAAAATAAGTAAAAAAATGATAATGTAAAAATTAAAAATTGATGGGGAAATGTAATGGTGATTATTATAAAAAATAACTCAAAAAAAATAATAGTGTTTAGTCTGAATCTTCTTCAGACTCTAAAACAAAAGTTTTCGGTGCACCTACACGAGGTGGTAAATCTTCTTCAGGTTCTCTATTTAGTAGTCTATCTACGAAGCTTCTAGATTTGTATCTTTCAATTAATAGCCTATAAGCTACTATTTCATTGTTTTGTTGTTCTATTTTTGAATTTAAATTATTTACCATTTCATCTTTTGAAATCATTAGTCGATCATTTTTTTCACGTTCTAATCTGATTTCTTCTTGTGCATTTTGTGTTATTTTGTCTGCTTTGTCTCTTTCTATTCTGATTTCTTCGTTTGATTGTGTTAGTGATTTGTCTTTTTCATCGATAATATCATAGCATTTTTGTAATGATTCCTGGTTTTCGTCTATTAGGTTTTTGATTTCTTCGTTTTTCTTTGCTATTTCTTCATTACGTTTGTCTACTTCTTTTCCTATGTCTAGTTTGATGTTGTTGTTTTGGTCTTTTAGGTCTGATATGATGTTGTCTTTTTCTGTGATTTGGTTTTTGTATTGGTTGATTGTGTCTATGAATTCTTCGTATTCGTCAAGAGTTAATATTTTAACCATTTCTCCACCGGTAAAGTTATCTTTTTTTGAAAGATCTATACGGTATGTGAAACTGTTACCCCTTTTATATTGTTTGACTTCTTTTTCTAACATGTTTATCATTGCATATTAATGTTATTTTTATATATTAAAATTATTTTATAAGATATTATATTTGTTATTATATATAATAATATTTGAGTTGTAAGTGCTTTTGTATGTTTATGTTTTGTAACTCTTTTTGTTTTTATGGTGGTTTTTTGAGTTGTTGTTTGGGTTTGTATTTTTTTATATTTTTTATGGTGTAGTTACATTGTTATTATCATGTTTGTTTTAGGTGTTGTTTTTGAGTTATCATTTTGTTTTTTTTAATTTTTTTTGTTGTGAAATTTACTAGTACCATTTCAAGTGTAAAATTTTGAGTTACAATTTTTTGTTTGTTTTTTTGGTTTGTTGATAAATGATAATGACAAGTTTTTCTTGGGGTGTGTTGGTTGTGTTACTTGTCTTGTGCAAGTGTGTGAAAATCTGTGAAAATTTTGTATATTTTTTATACATTAATGTTTAAAAATAATGTATGTAATATCATTGAGTTACATGATAATGTAAATGAGTTACAAATAATATGAAAAATAACTCAAATAAAAAAAACAGTTAAAAAACCATAAAAAGAATATTACAATTCAGAAATATTTCTAACAAAATTAGAAGGAAAACTCCGATAAGAACAAGGATGAATATGCATATAATTAGCCAAAACATTATCTTTAACTAAACCATCTAAATTATTCTTAATACCTGTACCTCTTTCAATATCAAAAACAAAATTCACATTACTATCAGGATAAATCTGAGTATAATGAAACTCATGACCTCTAATAATATCCCCTTCATTAGAAATAATAGAATCAGCATTAGATTTAGCTATAACATAACTTAAACCCTGAACATGATCAGTCATATGAGAATTATAAGGTAAAGCACCAACCATTTTATGATCATTAATAGAATTTGAAAGATAAATTAATCCACCACATTCAGCATAAATAGGATTACCATCACTAACAAAGGATTTAATTGATTTTAACATAGATTCATTATTAGATAATTCTTTATCAAATACTTCAGGATATCCACCACCAATATAAAGAGCATCAACATCTGGAATTTCTTCATCAGCATATGGACTGAAAAAATACAATTCTGCATCATTATCTTCTAAAGCATCAAAAGTATCTTGATAATAAAATGAAAAAACATTATCATATGCAATACCAATCTTTACTTTTTGATGATTATCAATATTCCAAGGATTTTCTATTGTATAATCTTTAGTATCATTCTTATTTTCTCTAGAAGATTTCATAATATCCAATAAAATATCTAAGTCAATATACTCTTTAACAACATTAGACCAATTATCAATATCATTATTTATTCGTTCTTTTTCTAATGCTGGAACTAAACCTAAATGACGTTGTTTAACTAATAATTCATCGTCCCTTGGTATTCCACCAATAACTGGTGTGTTAGTTAATGTTTCAATTGATTCTTTAGTTTTTAAATAATGTCTTTTACCTTTAACCTTATTTAAAATAACACCTGCAATATTAATTTCAGGATCTAAAGCTTTAAACCCTAATACAATCGCAGCAGCACTTTTAACTAAACTTCTTGAATCAATAATAAGTATAACTGGTGAATTTAATGCTTTAGCAATAGAAGCTGTGTTTCCAACATCACTAACAGGACTAATACCTTCATACAAACCTCTAACACCTTCAATAATACCAATATTAGATTTAGATTTCTTCAAACCATTATTAAAAACATTATTAATTTGAGAATCATCCATAAAAAATGAATCTAAATTTCTTGAAGGATTTCCTGTAGCCATAGAATGATAAGATGGATCAATATAATCCGGACCTACCTTATATGGTTGTATGTTAAATTCTTCCGATAGTGCTTTCATTATTCCTGTTGAAATTGTAGTTTTTCCAACTGCACTACCTGTTCCTGCTAAAACAATATTCATTTTTAATCAAATCTTAGAAAAATAATTTTTATTTATTATATATAGTATAATTGTATTAATATATTATAAATAGTAGTTAGTTATGAGTAAATTAGAAAAAATGAAAACATTGGCTGATTCAGCCCAATATGATCTTTGCGATTATGTCAACCATTCTAAAAGTTCAAGTGTGAACTTACCTGGAATTTATAATGCAGTAGGTAGTAATGGTTGTGAAGTACCTTTATTTAAAACTCTAATGAGTAATAAATGTAAAAATGACTGTAAATATTGTATGAATCAATGCCAAAGAGATTTCACAAGATTAGAACTAGATTCAAAAGAATTAAGTAAAATTTTTCTCCATTATTATAATAAAAAACATGTAAATGGTCTATTTTTAAGTTCAGGTGTTAGTAATAGTATTGATGATACAATGGAGAAACTAATTGATACTGTTAGAAGATTAAGAAAAGACTATGGGTATCAAGATTATATTCATCTTAAAATTATTCCTGGAGCATCTAAAGATTCTATTAAAAGAGCAATGGCCTTAGCTGATAGAGTTAGTATTAATATTGAAGCTGCAACTAAAGATGGATTATATGAATTAACATCTACCAAGGATTATAACAAAGATATAATAAAAAGAATCCAATGGATTGATAAAATAGGTAAAAAACCTAATATGGCACCTTCTGGACAAACCACCCAATTTGTTGTTGGAGCTAATAACGAAACTGATGAAGAAATATTATCACGTTTGAAAAAATTACATAAGAAAGTTGATTTAAGAAGAACATATTTCAGTGCATTTTCTCCAATAGAAGGAACTGAACTAGAAGATAAAAAATCTGAAAATGTTTTAAGAACTAATCAATTATATCATGCTGATGCTTTATTAAAGGATTATAATTTCAAATTAAATGAATTAGTATTTGATAATAATGATAATCTTGTTTTAAATGATGATCCTAAATTATTAGCTGCAAAAAACATGAATATTTTCCCTGTTGAAGTTAATAGTGCACCTTACACTCATTTAATTAGGGTTCCAGGTATTGGTGTTTTATCTGCAGAAAAAATTATTAAAACTCGTAAAACACAACCTTTCCAGAATATTGAAGAGTTACAGAAGCTTGGTGTTGTTATAAAACGTGCAGAACCTTATATTAAAATAAAAGGAAAATATCAATCTACCTTTGATAATTTCTAATATAATATATTAGACCATGAAATTAATTTTAAGTAGTATAAAGAATAATAAATATATTTTATATGAATATATTAGCAATTGATGTAGGTACCGGAACTGTAGATGTGATGAGTTACAATACAGATAAAGAATTAGAAAACTCTATAAAATTAGTTTTACCTTCACCACACATTACAATTTCTCAAAAAATAGATAAAATAGAAAATGATGTATATTTAAACGGATTTATAATGGGCGGAGGGAAAATAAAAAAACATCTACTAGAACATAAAGAAAAAGGATATGAAGTCGCTGTTGAGAAAGTAAGTGGAAAAACAATACGTGACAATTTAAAACAAGTCGAATCCTATGGATTTGAAATAGTTAAAAATCCAAATGATAAAAAATATGAAAATTATACAAAAATAGGTTTAAGAGATGTTAATCTTGAAGAACTAGTTAATGTTATTTCAAAATATGATTTAGATTATGATTTTGATGAATTGGCAATTGCAGTTCAAGATCACGGATATAATGAAAATATGGGTGACCGTGATTTTAGATTTGAGAAAATACGTGAAAAATTAACTAAACCATTAAAACCTGAAGAATATGGTTTTCTAAGTAATGAAATTCCAGAATATTATAGTAGAATGCAATCAGTTAAAGATAGTGTTAAAGATTATTTAAATGATAAACCATTACTCGTTATGGATACAAAATTTGCATCAATTTGTGGAATGTGTCATGATTCTTATGTTAAAGATTTAAATAGTTATATTGTAATGGATATTGGTAATGGACATACAACTGTTGCATCAATTGAAGATAATAAAATACAGGGAATATATGAGCATCATACACGTGAATTAAATGGAGAAAAGATAGAGAAACTTAATAACAAACTAGCAAATGGTACACTTACATTTGAAGAAGTTCATGATGATTACGGACACGGTGCACATATTGTTAATCCTATAAGTAAAGTTGAAAAAATTATTGTAGCTGGTCCTAAAAGAACATTAATTGAAGAAACAAATAGTGATTATTATTATGCAACTCCTGCAGGAGATGTTATGATGACCGGGACCATAGGTTTGATTAAAACCATGGAATATAAAAGGAAAATGAGAGAATGAAAATAGATCCACATATTCATAGTGTATATTCTGGAGATTCTGATTCCCAGATTAAAGATATCTTAAAACAAGCAGAAAAAATAGGATTAGATGCTATTGCAATAAGTGATCATAATACTGTAAAAGGATCTAAAGTTGCTATAGAACAAGCCAAGGATAAAAATATTTTAGTTGTTCCTTCAATTGAAATTTCCACAAATTATGGACATATGTTAGGTTTTGGTGCAACAGAAAATATACCTCGTGGTTTATCAGCTATTGAAACTGTTGAGAAAATTCATGATGCTGGTGGATTAGCTATTGTTCCACATCCTTATTCTTATTATAGACATGGATTATTTACTAAAATTGATGATAATTTATCAATTGATGGTGTTGAAGTTAAAAATGCGAGATATATACTTGGATATAGTAATAATAAAGGTAAACAATTAGCAGAACGTGATAATCTTCCAGAATTTGGAGCTAGTGATGCTCATTTCTATAAAGCTATTGGTGACTGTTATACTGAAATAGATTGTGAATGTGCTGTTGATGATATTTTAGATGCTGTTGTTAAAAAGAAAACAAAAGCTATGGGTACTAAAACTTCTAATTTTAAAATTTTTAGAAATGTTATTAGAAGAAGATTGAAAAATTCTAATGCTATACCTGATGAAGAACAAATATAGATAAATTATTATTATGCCAACATCTGATGCTTTTTTACCTGAATTTATACAATCCACATTCTTTTCAGGTTATACTGTTTTTAACACTCTTGTTTATGGTGTTATTTTAATTTTTTTCTTATATATTATTTGGAAACTTTTTAATAAATTAGAAATTAATCCTATAAGTTTAATTTATAGTGTAATTCCATTTATCCTACTTGGTTCATCAACCAGGGCTCTTGTTGATAATTATATTTTACCTAAAACTGTTTTTCTAATAACTCCTGGAATCTATTTTTTAGTAGGGTTTGTTTGTGTAATCTCTTTTATAATAAGTTATTATCTTAATAAAACTAATGAAAAATTAGATTATAGATACATATTATTTTTAATAGGATTAATTGTAAGTATTATCCCTTTAAGTTTTATTAATCATTTAAATTTTACACCATTAGTTTATATTCTTGTTTTATGGTTGTTTTTAACCTTTTTAATCTTTTTAACTAGAAGATTTTGGAGTTTATATAAGGATAATGTTAATTTTAGTATAATTTCAGCTCATTTATTTGATGCTTCTTCAACATTTATTGCTGTTAATTTCTTTGGATATTATGAGCAACATGTTTTACCAAATTTTATTTATACTTCTTTTAATAATCCAGTTACTATTCTTCCTTTAAAATTCATTATTATAAGTTTTGTATTAATATTAATTGATAAATATGTAGATGATAGTAAATTAAATGGTTTATTAAAATTATGTGTGTTTATTTTAGGTTTAGCACCTGGATTAAGAAACTTTATAACATTAAGTATTGGAATAATATAGTTTTATTTAATGATAAAAATAAAAAACATGCTAATGTAATTTAGATTAAAAATAACTAAAAGATTATCTTTTGAATTTAATTCTTTTAAAAGTTTTTTTTGCTCTTTTTAAAGCTTCAATTTCTTCTTTAGTTGAAGGAGTGTTTAATTTTTTAACAAATCTATCTGCATCATCACCAGTCAATGTTGGGGTTGGATTTACTTTACTAGCCAATTTAAAAAACCTCCTTAATTAATAGTATAATTAATTATTACCATCCATAGCATTAAATATTTGTTCTTTTATTTCCTGTTTATAAAATTTATAAAATAATCTTTAAGATTTAGCTTGAAAATAGGTATATAGATTTTTTAATAAAAGGATATTATTAAAATTATATAAGTTTTATTTAATATTAATTACATATATTATAAAGCATAATCTTAATAAAACAAAAAAAATATAAAATTTGTTTTATTGATTTTTTTTAACTAATCTAAAAATAAAATAATATGGGGAATTAACTTTGTATACAACCATAGATATTAACGAACTAAAAAAAGAAATGAATATAAGTGATCAAATAACCCTATTTGACACCACATTAAGAGACGGTGAACAAGCACCAGGAATAGCATTAACACCTGATGAAAAAATACAAATAGCACAAAAATTGGACAATTTAGGAATAGACATTATAGAAATTGGATTTCCAGCTGCTTCAGAAGGTGAGAAAGAAGCTGCAAGAGATTTAAATTCACTTGGTTTAAATGCTACACTAGGTGGATTGGCAAGATTAGTTAAAAATGATGTAGATGCAGTTCTAGATTCAGATTTAGGATACATGCACACTTTTATTGGAACCTCCCAATTACACAGAGACTACAAATTAAAAATGTCAAAAGAAAAAATAGTTGAAAAAACCATAAACACCATAGAATATGGGAAAGATCATGGTTTAACTGTTGAATTCTCCTGTGAAGATGCAACACGTACAGAACTAGACTACCTCCTAGAAGTATACCATGCAGCAGAATCTGCAGGTGTTGATAAAATTAACGTACCAGATACTGTGGGAATACTCGTACCATCAACAAGTAAAAGATTAATAAGAGAACTAAGAAGTGAAATAAAAGTTCCAATGAGTGTTCACTTCCACAATGACTTCGGACTAGCAGTAGCAAACTCTGTAATGGCAATTGAAGAAGGAGCAAACCAAGCACACCTAACCGTAAACGGACTAGGAGAAAGAGCAGGAAACGCATCACTAGAAGAATTCGTAATGACACTAAAAATAGCATACGGAATCGACTTAGACATAGACACAACACAATTATACAACCTTTCAGACTTCGTAAGCAGAACAACAGGATTCACACTACCACCAAACAAAGCAATAGTAGGTAGAAATGCATTCGCACACGAAGCAGGAATACACGTACAAGGAATACTAAACAATAGTGAAACCTACGAACCAATACCTCCAGAAATAGTAGGACAATCAAGAAAAATTGCCCTAGGAAAACATGCAGGAATGAACGGATTAAAAGCAAAACTAGAAGAATTTAACCTAGATTTAAACGAAGATCAAATAAAATCCGTATTCGAACAAATAAAAAACATAGGAGACAAAGGAAAAATCCTAAACGATGCAGATGTTAAATCCATAGCAATGTCAGAAATAAGCACTGCAGAAAAAGAAAGCATAAAACTCCTAGGATTAACAGTAGTCAGCGGAGAATCTGTATCACCAACAGCAACAGTAAAACTCTCAATAGATGATGAAATAAAAGAAACATCAAAAATAGGAGTAGGACCAGTTGACGCAGCACTAAATGCAGTTCAATCACTAGTACAAGAAAAAATAAACATAAAACTCGAAGATTATCATTTAGGAGCAATATCTGGAGGAACCGACGCACTAGCAGAAGTATTCGCAATAACCTCAGACAATGAAGGCAACAAAGCTTCAGGAAGAGCTACAAATGAAGACGTTATAATGGCAAGTGTCTTATCAATTATAAACTCAATAAATAAAATAATCTTCATCAAAGAAAACTCAGAATAAAAAAAAAGATAATTTTAAATAATTTATAAATTAGATTTTAAATTATACTAAAAAACTATTAATTAACCATGGAGGTCAAGAAATGACAGACGAAAGTAACATTTTTATAGGAAACAAACCAGTAATGAACTATGTACTCGCAGTAGTTACACAAATTAACAATGGTACAAGCGAAGTATCCCTAAAAGCTAGAGGAAGAGCAATTAACAGAGCTGTTGACGTAGCTGAAATAGTTAAAAACAGATTTATTAAAGATATTATTGTTGATGATATACAAATCTCAACAGAAGAAGTTGAAACACACGAAGGTAGAGTTACTAACGTTTCAACAATTGAAATAACATTAAAAAACTAAAATCAAAAAAATAATAATACAAATTCACTATTTTTTTGAATTTTTTATTATTTCTTTTAACTTTTTTTAAACCTTTTTTAAAAAGATATGTCTAAAATATCTTGAATATCATTTACATAGAAATCAAATGTTCCTTGCATATTATCTGATATTTCACCTGTTTGTTCTATAGTTAATACTGAAATATCTGCCTTATTAAATGCTTGGATGTCGTTAGGTCCATCCCCGACCATCATTACTTTGTAACCTTTTTCTTTTAGATTATTTACTACATTTGCTTTTCCTTGTGTGTCTACTGTTGGGAATCCATGTGATTGGTCTATGTTTAGTATTTGTGTTAGTTTTTTTATTGCTCCTGAGCGGTCTCCTGAGGCTATGTAAACTTCAATGTTTTTTTCTAGTAGTGTTTTTACTGTTTGTTTTGAGTTTGGGAATAGTTGTCCTGCTGTTGTTATTGTGTAT
>CAYSIF010000047.1:0-11993 GCA_964431035.1 uncultured Methanobacteriaceae archaeon
AAATTCCTAGCAGACCCATACGACAAACTACCAGAAATTGTATACTGGCTAATGGGAAGTTTAGAAAAAGTAACACTAAACCAACTAGCAATAATCATAATACCAATAATAATAGGACTAATAATACTCTTACTAATGAGATGGCACCTAAACCTCCTAAGTATGGGAGACGAAGAAGCACAATCACTAGGACTAAACCCAAACAGACTAAGAATAATATTCATAACAGCATGCACACTAATAACATCAGCAAGTGTAAGTATAAGTGGAATCATAGGATGGGTAGGACTAGTAGTACCACACATAACAAGAATGATAGTAGGACCCGACCATAAAATACTACTACCAGCATCAATAAGCATAGGAGCAAGTTTCCTACTACTAATAGACACAATATCAAGAACAATATTCGCACTAGAAATACCGCTAGGAATACTAACAGCAATAATAGGAGTACCAATATTCCTATACCTACTAAGAAAAGGATACTCACAATGGTAAGGAGAAAAAACATGGAAGAAATACTAACAGTAAAAGAAATATCCTTCAAATACAACAAAGACTCACCAACAATATTCGAAAACATAAGCTTCACACTAAACAAAGGAGACATACTCTGCATATTAGGACCAAACGGAACAGGAAAAACAACACTAATAAAAACACTAAACGGATTACATGAAATAAACAAAGGAACAATAGAAATAAAAGGAAAAAACATAAAAACACTCTCCTTTAAAGAAATATCAAAAATAATAGGATACATACCACAAGGACACGTACCATCATTCCCATTTACAGTAGAAGATGTTGTACTCATGGGAAGAACACCATACATCAACCTATCACAAACACCAAAAAAAGAAGACACAGAAATAGTAAACAAAGCACTAAAAGACATAGGAATAATAAACATAAAAGACAAACCATACACAAACCTAAGTGGGGGAGAAAGGCAACTAGTATTCCTAGCAAGAGTACTAGCACAAGAACCCGATATACTAATACTCGATGAGCCCACATCACATCTAGATTTCGGTAACCAAATAAAACTACTAGAAATATTAGAAAACCTAGCAAAAAAAGGCCTAGGAATAATAATGTCATCACACTTTCCAGATCACGCATTCTTATCATGTAACAAAGTAGCAATAATGAGAAATAAATCATTTTTAGACTTTGGAGAACCGGATAAAGTAATAACAGAAGAAAATCTGGAAAAAACATATGATATAAAAGTCAAAATAGTAGAATTCGAAGACAGAAAAGTCTGTGTACCATTAAAAACAAACCTAAAAATATAATATTAACAATTGTATAATTAAAAAATATTGGTGAAAAAGAATATGATAACAAAAGAAGCATATGAAGAACAACTCGCAAAAGCAAAAGAATTTCACGGAGAAGTCTGTGGAGGAATAGCAATAGGAACCAAACTAGCAATGTACGGAATGGACCTAATGGGACTAGAACTAAACAAAAGACACAAAAACCTAGTAGTATTCCTAGAAATCGACAGATGCATGGCAGATGCAGTACAATCCGTAACAAAATGCAGTATGGGAAAAAGAAGCCTAAAACAAATGTACTATGGAAAATTCGGTGTAACATTCTACAATATGGATACAGAAGAAGCAATAAGAGTATCCGATGCAGATGCAAACAGTAAAAAAGACTTCTGTGAAACCAAAGAAGAAATGATAGAAAGATTCAAACAAACACCAGCAGAAGAACTATTCAATGTAGAAAAAGTAAAAATAAGACCAATACCAGAAGCACAAATGCCAGGAGCAAAACACACCAGTACATTCTGCTCAGTATGTAACGAAAAAATCACAGACGACCGCCAATTAATAAGAGGTGGAAGACCAATCTGTAAATCCTGTGCAGAAGAATCCTATTACGAAGTAATAGAATAAAAAAAATTAAATAAAAAAAGATATTGGGATTAAAAAAAATATAATCCCAAAAAACACTATTTTTTTTAAGGATACTCACTTTCAGGAACAATATAATTATAAATCACATAATAAATACGTTCACTACTATCCAAAGGTCCTGCAGAAATCTCAATAAGATTATAATCACTATTAAAACTATTTTTATCTAATCTTAACAAACCAGAACCATTAACAATAACAACAGGTTCATCATCACTAACATTATTAAAAGTAGAATAAACAGTAAAGACAGGTAAATCAACAGCTAAACTACCATTCTTATAAAACTTAACATCATAAACCCTAGCTTCACGATAAGTTAAATTCATAATTATAGTAGATGTTTTTATACGAGGACACATAGATCCAGCACCAACCTTACCATCTAAATCCCAAGTAACAAGATGATTAGTACCATACCAATTAGGACC
Source organism: uncultured Methanobacteriaceae archaeon (assembly GCA_964431035.1). Taxonomy (GTDB): domain Archaea; phylum Methanobacteriota; class Methanobacteria; order Methanobacteriales; family Methanobacteriaceae; genus Methanobrevibacter_A. The sequence continues at coordinate 2,372 of CAYSIF010000047.1, forward strand.
AATAAACAATTTTAAACTATCATTCCACTGACCAGGACCATAAATACCCTCAGGATTAGCACTCATCTCACCAAGAATCATCATACTAGGACCTTTAGCATTATTATAAATAGCATTATCCTCAACAACAGGATAAACACTACTATTTGTTAAATTATAATGCTTCCAAAAAACAATACCCTCAAGAGCATTCTCATTAACAAGATTACTAGTTATACGAATACCAGTACTATTTTCAGAATCAATTAAAATACCAATATAATTATCAACAACATAATTATAACTAATATTAACATTATTAGCAGAATTATTCAAGAAAATACCATAGCCTAAAGGACCCTCAGGCTCATCTAAAGTATAATTACCAACATTTATAGTAATATTATTATTAAACACAATAGTGTTACTTACACCATAATCAAAATTAACCCCATAATTATTCTTAAATAAAAGATTATCACTCACAACAGAACTATCTGAAGATAATAAATAAACACCATTCTCAAAATTATTAACACTATTATTAATAATCTTAACAGAAACACTATCAACTATAGCAACACCATTTCCAGGCAATACCTTATAACCTTTACTATAATCATAACTATAACGAGAATCAAGAGTATTAGAAATAATATTATTAAAAACATCCACACCTGAAACATTATCTAAAAGAATACCAGTTCCCTCATATGGAATAAGTGTTAAATCACTTATACTTACATTATCACTTTTAACAGTAAATATTGCACTATTTTCACTACCAGATAAAACACTATTATCTCCAGTAATGTTTAAAGGTTTATTAACAACTAAAGAAATATTAGAAAAATTAGAATTAGCAAAAATAATATTAGAATAATCACTTGCAAGATCTAAAACAAGTTGAATTTCATCATTACTCATATCAGGTAATATATAAATACTTTTATCTGAAACTACAGTAATTTTATCAGTTAACTTAGAAGATGAGTAATTTTCATCACCTTTAAACTCAGATTTAACAGTATACTCACCATCATCTAAATTAACTTGAATACTAGCAGAACCAAGATAATCAGTTAAAATATTAAAAACTTCACTATAAGAACTATTAGAAAGGTTTAACACAATATTCTTATTACTTAAAAGATTATCATCATTATCAGTTAAGAATACAGTATAAGAACCTCCCTTAACGATTTTTAAATCAAGACTGCTTAACTTCGTTTTTTTTTGGCGTCAGAACTTATAGTTATACTAGCACTAGCGCTAGATGAGTCATAACCATTAATTCCAGCATAACTACATACAGCAGTATATGTTCCTGGTGCTAGGTTGATTGCTAGTGTGTATTCTCCTTTGTAGTCGGTTGTGACGTCGTAGGTTTTGCTTGCTCCACTGGATGGTCTTGTTAATTTGACACTTACGTGTTGGCCAGCAATAGGATTACCATCCTTATCACTTAAAACACCAGTAAAACTATCATTATCACCATAAGCCTTATCTAAATCATTAGCAATTAAAACAGTACTTGTAAGATTTTCACGACTAATAATAATACTTGAATCTGCACTACTTCCATTATATTTATCATTACCCTCAAACTTAGTATTTGCAGTATATGTTCCTGGTGCTAGGTTGATTGCTAGTGTGTATTCTCCTTTGTAGTCGGTTGTGACGTCGTAGGTTTTGCTTGCTCCACTGGATGGTCTTGTTAATTTGACACTTACGTGTTGGCCAGCAATAGGATTACCATCCTTATCACTTAAAACTCCAACTAAATTATCATTGTTTCCATAAGTTTTAATTAAATCATTTTGTGTAATTACAGTTTCACTACTTGTTTCATTTCCTGGAATATTACTAACACTAAGGAATGCATAAGGACGATTTCCACCAGTAAATGATCCACTTCCAGGACCAACAATACTTACATTATTACCAGTTTCAAGGAAAGTTTCGTTTCTAAAATCAGCAATTGCAGTACCATTAGTAATTGTAACATTACGGTAGATATCTCCACTTACAGGACTTATACTTGTATTATTTTTATTTAGATAAAATGTCATATCCACAGCATTTAATCCAGTTGCAACAGCCCCATTTTTATAATTGTCTTTATAATTAAATGTGAATTGATAGACTCCTGGTGTTAATTCAGTAATGTTTCCAACAATTATGTCTTTGTATGGGTTTGTTATTCTTAGAACTCCTGGTGAGTATGAGGTTCCTCCACAGAATAGTTCACTGTAGAATATATTGCTCCAGATAAATATCATTCCTGTTCCAGTACCATAATGTCCTGTTCCAGGTTCTACTTCATAATAGGTATCTGTTTCTTCATCATAATCATATTCTGCACCTTCTTGTGGTACATAGATACCTGTGAATATTGCTCTTTGTTTATGAAATCCTATAAAGTTTTGATCTATAATTTGTATATTTTCATCTACAAGGTTGCGTGTACGGTAATCGTTGAATATTCCATACATTCCATTTTCGAATATGAAATTTCCACGTATTATGGTGTTAGTTACATTACAGTTAGTATATATTCCTGCTCCCATTGTAGCTCGGCTTTGTTCATTGGAATTGCGGTTGTATGTGATTTTGTTATTTAGTATGTTTAAATTGTCACTGCTACTTGCATTTATTCCGTATATGTTTCTTGTGATGGTGTTGTTTATTATTATGGTGTTGTCTACTTTTTCTCCAATTTTAACTCCACTTAAACTGTTTTTATTTATTATATTTCCTTCTATGGTAGTGTTGTTTGTGTTTTCTATTCTTATTCCATTTATGGAGTTTTGGAGTGTGTTGTTTATTATTTTATTGTTTTTTCCATTTTTGATTAGTATTGCTTCTCCGTATTTGGAGTTTATGTTACAGTTGCTTATTGTTATGTTGTCTGCTCCGTTGTTGTATATTCCGTATGGTGGTACTGTGTATTCATTATCTTCTAGGTCGTTATTTATTGTGAATCCTTTTATTATACTGTTGCTTGCAGATGATGTTAGGTAAAATATTCCTAAACTTCCGGAGCCTGCTTTGTTTGATGGACATGGTGACATTGTGGTTCCTACTTCACTTATTATGTTTAATTGTTTGTTTACAATTATGTGGCAGTGAACATAGTTTGTTCCTGTTATGAGTATTGTGTCTCCAGGTTGTGCTTTGTTTATGGCTTGTTGTATTGTGTCGTCGTCCATTTGGTTTACACTGGATCCATCTACTGTGTGTATGGTTCCTTGTGTTTCATTATTTATTGTGGTGTCATTTGTATCGGCTGCATTTACAGCAGATATTGTAAGAATTATTGTTAAAAGTGTTAGTATTAGCAATATTCTTTTTTTATTCATATTATTTTTTCCTCACTCAATTATTTTTTTAGTATTTTATTTTTTTTGTTGAATTGTATTTTGTTTCTTATAGTATATAATTTAGAAAAATTAATCCATTATAAAAAAAGTTAACTATTGTTATATTATGGGTTTAAAAAAATATCCTAAAAAAAAGAAAAAGGAAAAAAATCCTTTAACTTAAATTTAGGATTAAAATAGTATTTAATAAAAAAATTTTATGCTTTAGTAGTTTGGAAATCTTTTTCACCAGTTACAGCAGAGTAAACATCATTACCTGCGAAAGTAGCGGATGCGTGGTAGTTTCCAGCACCTAAGAATATAGGGAATTGGAATTCACCATTGTAATCAGTTGTGGTAGTATATGATCTGCTTGCACCACTGCTTGTACGGGTAAGAGTTAATACAACATGTTGACCAGCAAGAACATTTCCAGCAGCATCTTTTAAAACACCAGTTAAGTTAGTACCAGAAAGTTCAACACCAGTAAAGTCAGCTATGGTAAATGTAGTTCCAATTTTTTCTTCAGGTGCGGTAACTTCAACAGTACTAGTAGTATTACTTGCATCATAAAGGTCTTTACCTGCGTATGCGTAATCTATGGTGTAAGTACCAACAGATAAGTCAGCAGGAATTTGAACTTGACCAGCATAATCGGTAGTAGCCCATAAAGTTTTTTCATTTCCGTTTGCATCAGTTATTTTAACTGCAATGTGTTGACCAGCAATAGCATTACCTGCAGAATCAGTTAATGTAGCAGTAATGTTTCCACCGTAAACTACACTTAAGTCTCCAGGAGTAATGTTAGTAGGGCCGGTAGTAGGTTGGATTATGATGTCTCCGTGGTTGTCTCCTTCCCATGAAGATTCCATGTAAATGAATGGAGTTACAGTACTGTAGGTGTTGTTTTCAACAACAATATCACTGTCAGCACTTAAACCTGTACCTTTGTTGTATATTCTGAATGCAACAACAGGATCTTGGCTACTGTTAATTTCTCCAGCTTCAAATTCATTGTTTGTAATTGTGATGTTGGTTATGGTTGTAGGATAACCATGTGCGGTGTTACCAGGTTCAGCGTAAATAACATTACTTCCCCATTGGTTGGTTGGTTTGTTGATGAATTTGTTACCATCAATTAAAGTATCTCTACAAGATTTGAATAATGAAATATCATCTGCAAGGATACCGTCAAAGGTGTTATCTACGATATCAACGTGAGCAACTCCTCCACCGAAGAACATACCATAGGAAGAACCATTAAATACATTGTTTTTAACAGTTATGTATTGTGCGTTAGATGCAACACTTACTGCATCAAGAGCAGGACCTTCAAAGGTGTTGTTTTCAATGTTGGTGTTACTTCCACCCATAACATTAATACATTTTGTACCTTCTTCTTTAACTCCTCCGTGGGTTATTGTTTTAATAATACCATAGAAGTAGTTGTTAGTTATTTGAGTGTTTGTTGATCTACTTGCATAGACTCCTGCACTTCCATTGTAGAAGTAACAGTTGTCAATGGTTATGTCTTTAACACTTACGAGTTGTATTCCGTAACCATTGTTGTTGGTTTTGTTTGGGTTGTCTTGCATCATGTAGAATGCAATGTTTTTAATAACAGTTCCTGTAGGTTCTGTTTCTTCCCCTGCAACAACATTAAATATTACGTTACTACTACCGGATCCATTACCATAAATTTTGGTGGTTTCTCCAGCACCAGTAATTGTTAATTTTTTAGTTATGTTAACATTATCAATGTTTTTATATTCACCTGCTTGGAAATTAATTGTATCTCCATCAGCAGCGCTATCAATTACTCCTTGAATAGTTGCAGTATCTGAACCAGCATTTACAGTAACTTCAGCTGCGGAAGCTGCTGAAAGGCCGATTGTTAAAAATACTAACAATACTAATGGGAGCATTATTTTTTTATAATCCATTATGAAATTTTCTCCTAATTGTTTTATATAGTATTAAGAATATTTTCGCATAATCTAAAATAGAAAATTTTTCTATTTAGTCTTACTAATACCATTAGCCTTTTTTATTCTTAAAAAATTCATTTTTAGAGTGGTTTTTTAAGATTCTATTATTTTTAGTAAATAGCAGATTAGTATTTTTTTATAAAAAAATACTTGATGAAATAATATTAGTAATGTTATATATTTTTCATCGTTGTGTTTTAAATGTTTTTCGTTAAAATATTTTTTCAACTATTAATAATAATTATTAATATAATAGAAAAATCATAATAATTTATATTAAATTTAAGTAAAAGTTTGTAATATTTATGATTAATTTAATATGGGAATATTTAGTAATAATTTTAATTCTATTTGGAGTTAATTTTGGAGTATTGCTAAACTCAAGAGAGATAAAAGGAAATAAGATATTTTATATTTTAGCTTATTCAATTTCTTTATTAGTTTTATCTTTTTTAGCTTCAAATTTAAGTTTTGATTTTTTAACTAATTATACTGAGTATTTTTTATTTATAATTGGTGTTTTTATTTTCATATTAACATTGTATCAGTTAAATAAGAATTCTTTAAAAATTGAGTTTTTAACATTTTTTGGTTTATTTATTTTATCTTATATTTTGATTGTTTTATTCTTATTTTCAATGCCTACTAGTTTTGGTTTTGATATTTTAGTTGAAATTTTTACTTTTTCTTTTGTATCTTCTTTTGTAGGTTTTGTTTTATCAAAGAATAGTAATTTTAAAGGTAAGGTGAGTGAATTTTTTATTTTAGAATCTATTTTGTTAATGATTTTGGGTATGACTTATCCATATGTTAAAACTCTTAAGTATGATGAATTTTTACCGTTTACAATTCTCACACCTAACTATGGGTTAATAATTTTAGTAATTTTGATTGTTGCTTTATTAGTAAGTGGTGTTTTATTAAATGATTATAGGAAGGCAAGATAAAAAAAAATAAAATTTTTATGGGGATTTTGATGTTTTATGATTATTGTTGGTACTGAGATTTTAACCTCTTTTATTCATATTGTTGCAGAAAGTTTATTAACTCCTGTTGTTATTTTGTTGGTAATCTTTTTGATAATTGCTATTTTGAGTATTGGGGGTTTGATTAATGAGAAGTTTACAAGAAAAGCTTTGAATCATAATGATTTGGAGATTTTGTTAAATGATATTAATGATGCTGGCAGTGTTGATGAGTTGAAGAGTGTTATTGATTCAAGTAATCTTTTATCTAATCAGAAGGAGATTATTAGTAGTATTGTTAATAATTATAAGTTAGATGCTGAGGCAAGAAAGTCTTATGCTTCTAAGCTTGTTGAGGATGAGCAGTTAGTACTTGTTAAGAAGACTAATATTAATGATATTTTGGTTCGTGTTGGTCCTGTATTGGGTTTGTTAGGTACTTTAATACCTTTAGGGCCTGGTCTTTCTGCTTTGGGTTCTGGTCAGATTGATACTCTTGCTCAGGCTTTGACTATTGCTTTTGATACTACTGTTATTGGTTTGACTATTAGTTCTTTGTCTTATGTTGTTTCTAAGTATAAGAAGCAGTGGTATGAGTCTGATTTAACTACTGTTGAGACTATTGCTGAGGCAACTTTGGAGAAGATTTCTAATTTATCTTAATTATTAATTTGTGGTGTTTTTTTTATGTTACGTAAGAGAAAAAGTTTGATTGAGGGTGAAGATGATGATCCTATGGGATCTTTAACTAATCTTTCTGATGCTATGTTGGTTTTGGCTTTGGGTTTTCTTGTTTTTGCTATTTTGGCTTTGTCTGCTAATCCTGATTTGTTGAGTCAGGCACAATCTCAGGATTTGCAGCAAGGTCAACAGGTTAGTACGGCTCAGGTTCTTAATGATAGTTCTACTATTAATGCTAGTTCTTCTGATTCTGGTTATAGTGAGGTTGGTAAGGTTTATAGGGATCCTGATACTGGTCAGTTAGTTATGGTTTCTTCTTAATTTTTATTTTTTTTAAACTTTTTTTATACTATTTATACTTTTCTATTAAAATTTAAATATAAAACTTTAAATACTAGATTGTAGACATTAAAATATATGCAAAATTAAACTTTTGCATAAACAGTTTTTAAGTTCCATTTCTAAAAACCAAAAAAACTAAAAAATAACTAAAAAAATAACTAAGAAATAATAATGGGGTAAAAGTTGGAAAGAAAAAATATTTAGGACTATTTTTTCTTAAAAACAATCACCTACTCCATATTTATATATTCAAAACATTTTCACAGACCTTTTTCTATTTTTAAAGATATTAATGTTAATAAAGTTTATTCATTTCAATACTATTTCTAACTAAAAATTTTCTAAATTAAATAAAAATAAACATTATAAATAATTAAATAATTTATAAAATCTGGATAAACTAAAAAAACAAATAAGAAAAAATAATCAATAACTACTATACTAATAAAAAACTAATAATGCACAAAATTAATATCCAAATTAATCATATTGCACTTCAATAATAATATAAACACTTAAAAACCTAATTTTATAGATTATATACAAGATTTTCCACACATAAAACCAAATTTTCCCATAGGTTATGAAAGTATTTATATAATGTAAAAAATACAAAAAGTAATAATAAAAATGTTTGGAGGTGGAATAGTTATAAAAAATAAACTAATATTTGCTTCAATATTATTAGTTTTAATTATGATAACCCTAAACACTGCAAGTGCAGAAGATCCCACAAACACCATTTACATAGACAACCAAACTAACAACCAAATACAAGAAATAATAGATACTGCAGAAAACGGTTCAACAATAATATTCAATTCCAACCAATACACAAATTTAAACCTAATAATAAACCACTCAATAAATATCAAAAACAACCAAAGCACAATATACTCCAACACATCACAACCAGTATTCACCATAATAAACACTAACAATGTTACAATAGAAAACTTCAATATCAACTCAACATCCGATGCAATATTCGCACAAAACAGTAGAAATATTGGAATATACAACAATAACATAAGCTCAAAATCAACAGGAATAAACCTAAACAGAATACTTTATGCAAATATAATACACAACACACTAACAAAAAACAACAACTCAGCCATAACAATAACACAATCATACAATATACAAATATCAAACAACACAATAACAGACACAACTAAAGATGGAATAATACTACAAGGATCTAATAATAATATAAACATCACAAACAACCAACTTCTAAGAAACGGAATATACACAAATTATGCAATAAACCTAATATCCACAAACAACCTAGACAAACAAAACAACATTTACATTTACAACAACAATATAACAGACAATGGTAACGGAATCAACGTTAATGTAGCAACAAATAAACTAAACATTACAGAAAATGCAATTGTCCGTGGAGCTAAAGGAGTTAACCTAGATCAAGGATACCGTAAAACCGACACAGCATTATATATAGACTACAATGCATTCGTACAAGGAAGCGACTTATGTATAGATGCAAGAGGAAGCATTTACGAACAAGTCGGAGGAATACGTGTAGGTTACAACTGGTTCAACCGTAACAACAACAATGGATTCATATGCCCAAAAGTTAGTGCAGGAATACTCCAATCAAACATCAGACAAATAGGAGATAATACATACCAAGTATACTTCACAGCAGATGGAAACGAAGTTAACACACTTGCAAACTTTAACCTACGAGTAAAAGTAAATGGAAAAATAGGTTACAGTTCAATTACTAATGGTCAAGGAACATTCACAATTCCAGGAGATGTAGGATCATCATCCAATGTAATTATAGGAGATAATGAAGATTTAACTGTTACAGTTAAACAATACAATAAACCATCACCAAAACCAAACAATAATAATCCTTCTGATAACTCAGGTAATAGTTCAACATCAGGATCAGGTTCTGGGGGTAGTGTAAGTCCTAGTACTACTAACGGCCAAGTAAGTTCACAAACAGGAAGTGTTTCAAGTTCCAGTGTTAGTGCAAGTTCTAGTTCAAGTTCTGCAGAATCTACTAGTGAAGTTGTGAAAACTTTAACATATGATGAAGACTCCTTCCGTGTAATAGGCATTCCAGGATTATTAATACTAATATTATTAGCAATTTTAATCTATTATAATGAGGATATTAAAAAAGCAATAAAAAAATAATATCTCTCAAAAACTTTTTTTTATTTTTATATTTTCAAAATTTTACAAAAATTCCTAAACTAATTTTTTTTATAGTTACTAACCAAACTTTTATTATAGATGATTGACATAATATAGTTTATGT
>CAYSIF010000048.1:0-11453 GCA_964431035.1 uncultured Methanobacteriaceae archaeon
ACAAATAGCAAAATAAGAAAAGAAGAAAAAAAATCCTAAACTTTCTAGCAGTGTAATAAATGAGTAAGTTTTATATTATAATAAAATAATATAGATATATTATTAAATAAAAAATAATTAGATTATTTTTTTCTTTTAATATAATGGTGATTAGAAATGAGAAACATAAACGATATTAACAGAGAAATTAAAGTAGCAAGAAAAACATTAATAGCTACAAATGATAGTAATGCTTATTCTGCAGCTCAAAGTAAATTATCTGAGTTACTTGCTGAAAAAAGAGCATACATGAACAAAGATGCTGGTGATTTCGAAATGACCGAAAATTGCTGGCAAAAAACACACAAAGAATAAAAAAATTTTATATTTTTTTTATTCCTAATTTTTTTAAACTTTTTTTATATAAAATTCTTTTTTTTATACAAACTATTTCTTTTTATAAACAATGTAAAAAACATTTAATTTAATATTTTTTTTTATGAATAAACAAGATAATGTAGATTTAATATTAGGAGACTCTCATACTGCTATACGGAAGTTAGCATGGCCTATGATGATTAGTATGTTGCTAATCATGACTTATAATTTGGCAGATAGTATTTGGGTTGCAGGTTTAGGTCCTATTGCATTATCTGCAATTGGTTTTATCACCCCTATTTTCACAATTATTGTTGGTTTAGGTAATGGATTAGGTGCAGGGGCTAATAGTCTTATTGCTCGTTGTATTGGTGCTGAAGATAAGTTTGGTGCTAATAATGCTGCTATTCATAGTATTATTTTAACAATAGTTATTAGTCTTTTATCTTCTTTGATTTTATTACTTGGTTTGCCTTATTTGTTAGATTTTATGGGTGCTGGTAGTGTTAAAACAGATGCATTAGTTTATGGGAATATTGTTTTTTCATTTATTATTGTTTTTACTTTTTCTAGTGTTGGTCCTGCTATTTTGAGAAGTGAAGGGGATGTTAAGCGTGCTATGTATGCTATGTTAGTTACTTCTGTTTTGAATATTGTTTTGGATCCTATTTTTATTTATTATTTTAATTTAGGTATTAGTGGTGCTGCTTGGGCTACAATCTTATCTGCTACTATAACATGTTTAGTTGTTATTTATTGGATTTGGATTAAAAGGGATACTTATCTTGATTTGTCTTTTAGTTTTTTTGATTTTAAGTGGGGTGTTGTTTTTGATGAGTTGAATGTTGCTATTCCATCTAGTGCTGAGGCTCTTATTTTCAGTATTACTGGTATTATTGTTAATAATTTTTTAGTTATTGTTGGTGGTACTATTGCTGTTGGTACTTATACTGCAAGTATGCGTTTGATTCAGTTAGCTATGATTCCTTTGATGGGTTTAGGTACTGCAGTTTTAACTGTTTGTGGGGCTGCATATGGTGCTAAGGATGCAGGTAAGATTGATGATGCTTTAAGTTATAGTTTAAGGTTGGGTTGTGTGATTAGTTTAGTTTTAATGTTTATTTTATATGTTTTTGCTCCACAATTAAGTTTGATTTTTGGTTATGCTGGTAGTACTAGTGTTTTAGTTTCTAAGATTTCAGATATTATTCGTGTTGCATTTATTGTTATAATTACTGTTAATTATGGTTTGTTACCTGCTAGTATGTTTCAGGGTGTAGGTAAAGGTTTTACTAGTTTGGGTTTATCTACTTTCCGTACTTTTATTGCTGAGACAATTGGATCTTATGTATTTGGTATTGCTCTTGGTTTTGGTGAAATTGGTATATATTATGGTTTGATGTTTGGAGCTGCTTGTGGTGCAATTTTAAGTTATATTTGTGCTAAATGGTATATTCGTAAATTGTATAAGATTTTTTAATTTTTAAATTTAGGTATAATAAATTTATATAATATAAAAATAAAATTTTATAATTGTATTTATAGAATTAATGGAATTTTATGGGTTTTTAGAAATTTATGATTTTTTCTTTAATAAGTGATGTGGAACTATTAAATATAATAGAATTTTCTTATAAGTTTATAGATAATTTAAAACCTGAAATATCTAATAGTAAGTTAGATAAAACAAGAGAACTATTAGTTTTAGTTATATCTATAGCACTTTTTTTATTATGCTTATTTTTTGATAAATCAGATAATATTTCATCTGAAAACAATATATATGATGTTAAAAATGATGAGGTTTATTTAAATAATTACTATTTTAACCCCAATAAAACAACTCTTAATGTTTCTTATTTTTCGATTTAACAATTTTATATTTTCGTTTTAAATTTCAAAAGTTTTAGTTATGCTTATAAATTATATAAGTATTATATTTTTTAGATAATTTTTTCCAAAAATATAGGGAGATTTTATCTTTTTAAAATTATTTTAAATTAAGTTTAAAAAATTGTTTCATTTTATATTAAAAATGGTGAAAAATTGAGAAAAATAAGTTTTGCTGAAGTCAGCATTTTTGTAGTTAATAGAATTTTCAATTGGCGATTCTGGATAGCAGGTCTAACAAGAAAATCAAAGATAATAAAGAAAATAATAAATAGATTATTATTTAAAGATGATGAGATTGTTGTTATTCCAAATACAATTAATATAAATAAGAAAATAGATGACTCAGTATCTGAATTCCTACCTACAAATATAATTAAAGATGTTATTCGTAAATGTGATGATATTGTAATAATGAATAACTGTTTATGTAGAACTTCATCTGATTGTGAAGATTATCCTAAGGATCTTGGTTGTATTTTCTTAGGACCAACAAGTAAAAAGATTCCAAGAACCATATGTAAAGAAGCAACAGTTGATGAAGCATTAGAACATGTTGACTTAGCAGATAAGGCAGGTTTAACACATATTGTTGGTAGAAATAAAATTGATACAGTTTGGATGAATGTACATCCTGGAGAAGGTCTTTTAACAATATGTCACTGCTGTCCATGTTGTTGTTTATGGAAAGTATCACCTAACTTAGATGATGAAATAAGTAATAAAATTGAAAGATTAGAAGGAGTTACTGTAAATTATAATGAAGATAATTGTGTGAAATGTATGAAATGTTTAGATGATGTTTGTATGTTTGATGCAATAAGTTTAAAAGATAATAAAATTTCTATTAATTCAGATAAATGTCGTGCTTGTGGTTTATGTGTTAATACATGTAAAGTTGATGCACTTTCAATAAATTATACTACTGATACAATTAATAATGTAGTTAGTAGAATTTATAATTTAATTGAAAAATAATCTTTTTTTTATATTATTATTTTCTTATTAAATTGTTCATTTAAATCCTATAAAGAAAACCTAATTTTTAAAGATTAAAAAAGTATTTTAATATTATTGAAGTAAAATAAATATCATATTAATATAAATTTTTATAGGAGTATGTAACATTTTATGATAAATAAAAAAATACTAATCTTCTTATTAACAATAAGTATAATATTATCCATTTCAGCTGTATCTGCTATAGATTCAGATAACATAGATGATACAATACTACAAGATAATACAACAATAAATAATGAAGATTTAAACGAAAATATAGAATTAAATGAGGAAGAACCAGTAGATAACTCATTATCAATAAATAATCCTATTCTTTACAGTACAGGTATGGATTTAAATTTAACAATAACACCAGAAAACAATACTGTATACATGGGAGATTTAATCGTATATAATGTAACAGTAGCTAATATAGGTACATCAAACTCAGCATCAAATTTAAGAGTTGGGGGATTTGATGCAATAAACGGAACCACATTAGTTAGTGTTGAACCACAAAGAGGACTATACACATATACTGCAAGAGCATACTACTGGGTAGTAGGACCACTTCGACCAAACCAAGTAGCAACAGCAATAGTAACCTTAAGAGTTAACACCCCAAATAATATAACAATAAACCATACTATAGATCCAGTTACCAATCCAAGTGATGCAAACCCTGCAGACAATTATGATGAAGTTAACATCACAGTTTTAACAAAAACAGACCTAGATATACAAATCAATGTAAACAACACAAACCCATATGTATTTGATACTGTAGAATACACAATTACAGTAACAAATAATGGACCATATGCTGCAAGTGATGTAAATGTAAATATAAATCCAAACTCCAACTTAAGACTAATAAGTTCAGAAGCATCAACAGGAAGATTCAACAATGCATACAGATGGTTAATAACAAGCTTCGATGCATATGAAACAGCAACACTAAAAGTAATATATAATGTAACAAATTCAGGAAGCACCATATATAATGCAACAGTTGAATCAAAATATGCAGACTTAGATGAGTCAAATAATTATGCAGAAGTTACAATAAACTCCAATAAATTAGAAACAAGCCTCAACTATATAAATAACAAAACATCATTTAAAATAGTTCACCCTGCAATAATAATAGTTAACCTAGAAGATCAATACGGAAACAACATTTCAGGAAAAAATATAATATTCGCCATAAATAACACCACAATACAAAACACAACCGATGCAAACGGAAACGCATACTTATACTACTCCGGCCTAGAAATAGGAGAATATGATGTAGAATATAAATTCAATGAAGATAATTTCTACTCTTCATCAGATAACACTACACGAATAAAAATCAAAAACACCATATCACCAACATCATTTATTGCCGAAGACATGACAATAAACACCACCAGTCAAGAAAACTTCATAATAACTCTAATGGATGATGATGAAAACGAACCAGCAACAGGTCAAAGAGTATTCATAACATTTAATAATAATGTTCACTCACAAACCACAGACAATAACGGACAAGTAAAAGTACCGCTATCAGGATTAACTGAAGGAACATACATCATAAGATACAACTTCAATGCAAATGACGATTACGAAGCATCAATAGGAAACAACACAATAACAGTAATAAATCAAGAACCAGTAATACTAATCCCAACAATACTAAACGCTACAGACTTAAACATAACAACCACAGAAACTAAAGAATTCAATGTAACATTAACAGATATTAATGGAACACCACTACAAGGCCAAACAGTAACCATAACATTCAACGGTGCATCATACCCACTAGAAACAGATGATAATGGATTAGTATCAATAATATTATCAAATTTAGATGAAGGAATATACACAATAACCTATGATTTCCAAGAAACAAACATCTATGAAGCATCCCAAGGACAAAATATAATAACATCAACAAATGGAAACATAACACCTCCAGGCCCTACACCATCTGAAAACAAAACAGACACATTAATACTTGGAAACGATTACCTAGTAAATGAAAACGACAACCTAGAATTCTATGTAATATTACAATCAAACAATGGAACACCATTAGAAAATAAAACAGTATTCTTCTTATTTAATGGAGTAGCAAGCTTCATAACCACAAATAAAAATGGTAAAGCAACATTAAACCTAACAAAATTATTAGAAGGAAACTATACTATCATATATCGTTTTAATGGGGATGAAACATACAACCCATCCTATGGAACAAACACTATAACTGTTGAACCAAAAAACGAAACACCAACAAACGGAACCATAAAAACAATAATAGAAGCAGATAACCTAATTAAAATATATGGAACAAGCACACCATTTAAAGGAACACTTGTAGATGAAAAAGGAAATATAATAGTTGGACAACACATAAAACTCAACTTAACAAGAGTATCCAGTGGAGCAAGCAAAGTATACACAACAGTAACAGATTACCTAGGGGAATTTGAACTAGAAATAAACCTCGCACCAGGACTATACACAGTAGAAGCAATATATGATGGACTAACATTAGGCAATACAACATACCTACCATCAACAAAAAATGCAAACATAATAGTTACAAACACAATAGACAACAGAACACAAACAATATTAACCACAGAAAAATTCATAGAACAATATAATGCAGGAAAAAGCTTCACAGGAACACTAGTTGATGTATATGGAAATCCAATAGCAGGACACCATGTAAGCATAACATTAACAAGACTCTCCTCAGGAGCAAGCAAAACCTACGATGTAGTAGTAGACTACCTAGGAATAATAAACTTAAGCATAAACCTTGCAAAAGGAGAATACACAGCACAATGTTCATATGCTGGAACAAACACATACCAACCAGCAAACTCAAACAACACATTAACAATATACTAAAAAAATAATAGGAGAATAAAAAAGTGGAAGACAGATTTGAAAAAGGAATGGGAGTACTAAGAGAAATAAATAAAAACAATATAGAAAACCTATTTGAAGACTTAGAAGACATAGCACCAGATTTAGGTCGATTTGTAGTTGAATTCCCATATTCTGAAATATACACAAGAGAAACAGTAGACCTAAAAACAAGAGAACTCTGCACAATAGCAGCACTCACAACATTAGGACATGCACAAGATGAACTATCAGATCATATACATGCTGCATTAAAAGTAGGTAACAGTCCAGAAGAAATAGTTGAAATAATAATGCAAATGAGTGCATATGCAGGATTCCCAGCAGCAATAAATGGAGTAAAAACTGCAAAAAAAGTATTTAAAGAATTAGACTTATTACCATTAAAAAAAGAATAAAAAAATCATATAAAGGAGCACAGTAAAATTGTTAGATATAAAACTATTCAGAGAACAACCAGACCTCATATTAGACTCAGAGAAAAAAAGATTTAGAGAAACAACAAATGTAGAAAAAGTAATAGAATACGATACACTCTGGAGAGAAGGAGAACGCAAACTTAACGAATTAAGATCACAAAAAAACAAACTCTCAAAATCATTCAAAAAAGCAAAAGAAGAAGGAAACCTTGAAGAAGTAATAAAACAATCCAAACAAGTAGCACAAGACATAAAAGAACTAGAACCAAAAATAGAAGAATACAAACAAAAAAGAGAAGACTACAGATACAAAGTAGGAAACATAATAGACGAAGATGTACCAATATCAGACACAGAAGACGACAATGTAATACTTAGAAAAGTAGGAGAAATACCAAACTTCAATTTCACAGTACAAAACCATGTAGACTTAATAGAAGGAATTGATGGAGCAGACATAGAAACTGCAGCAAGCGTATCAGGAGCAAGATTCTACTACTTAAAAAAAGACATACTATTCTTAAACCTAGCATTAATACAATTCGCATTAACAGAACTAGAAGAAAAAGGATACACTCCACTACAAACACCATTCTTTGTTAAAGGAGAAGTAGCATCAGAAACATCAGAACTAGGAGAATTCGAAGAAACATTATACAAAGTAGAAAACGAAGACCTATACTTAATTGCAACTGCAGAACAAACACTCGCAGCACTACACAGAAATGAAATAATATCTCCAGATAATCTCCCATTAAAATACTGTGCATTATCAACATGCTTCCGTAAAGAAGCAGGAGCTCACGGAAAAGACACACTAGGAATATTCAGAGTACATCAATTCGAAAAAATAGAACAATTCATATACTCAACACCAGAAGAATCAAAAAACGAACATAAAAAATTATTAGAAGTAACAGAAGAAATCTACAAAAAACTAAAACTACCATACCGTATAGTAAGCATAGTATCATCAGCATTAAACGATAATGCAGCTATAAAATACGACTTAGAAGCATGGTTCCCAGCATCTGAAACATACAGAGAACTAGTATCCTGTACAAATTGTAAAGACTACCAAGCAAGAAAAACAAAAACACGTGTTGGAAAAGCAGGATCAGGAGATGCACAAACATTACACACATTAAACAGTACAGCAATCGCAACAGAACGTACAATGTGCTGCATACTAGAAAACTACCAACAAGAAGATGGAAGCATAAAAATACCAGAAGTATTACAACCATTCATGTATGGAAAAACAATTATAAAACCTAAAGGATGAATAAAAAACATGGCAAAATACAAATGTGAGATTTGTGGTTACATATTCGATGAAGAAAAAGAAGGAAAAACCATCGATGAAATAAAAGAATGTCCAGTATGCAAACAACCTCCACACAATCTGAAAAAAATAACAACTGAAGATAAAACAGACGATAATATCTTAAATGAAAAAACAAATCTTGATTATCCTTCAGAAATCTTAAAATCAGATTCCAGTATTCATAGAATGGATGATATACACTATATTGCAACACATGGACAAAGTATTATTGAAGGTATGGGTACTAAAATGCCAATGCCCTCATGGGATGATATACTTATACTTGCAAATCAATTAAACCCTGCACCATTACCTGAAGATGCAACAGTATCAACAGAAACAATAATTGGTAAAAATAGTAAAAAACCATTAATAATTGATAATCCAATTTATATTAGTCATATGAGTTTCGGAGCATTATCCTATGAAACTAAAATAGCATTATCAAAAGGAAGTGCAATTGCAAAAACGGCAATGTGTAGTGGTGAAGGAGGAATACTTCCTGAAGAGATGGAATCAGCATATAAATATATCTTTGAATATGTTCCAAACAAATACAGTGTTAAAAAAGAAAATCTTAGAAATAGTGATGCAATTGAAATTAAAATAGGACAAGGAACTAAACCGGGTATGGGTGGACATCTTCCAGGATCTAAAGTTACAAAAGAAATCGCAGAATTAAGAGGGAAAAATGAAGGTGAGGATATTATAAGTCCTTCAAAATTTTCTGAAATAAACTCTAAGGAAGATTTAAAAGATTTAGTTTCAACATTACGAAAAGAATCAGAAAATAGGCCAATTGGTATTAAAATTGCTGGTGAAAATGTTGAAAATGACTTAGAACATATAATTTATAGTGGTGCTGATTTTGTAACTATTGATGGTCGTGGTGGTGCTACTGCAGCAAGTCCTAAACTTATACGTGATGCAACAAGTTTACCTACCATTTTTGCTTTATATCGTGCTCGTAAATTCCTAGATGAAAATAATGCTAATTTAGATTTAGTTATTACTGGAGGATTACGTGTTTCAAGTGATTTTGCTAAAGCTTTAGCTATGGGTGCTGATGCTATTGCAGTTGCTTCAGCTCCTTTAATGGCTGCAGGTTGTCAACAATATCGTATCTGTGGCACAGGAGAATGTCCAGCAGGCATTGCAACACAAGATCCAGATTTAAGAAGTAGATTTGAAAGTGAAAAAGCAGTATCAAGAGTTGCTAATTACTTAAATGTATCACTTGAAGAATTAAAAACATTTGCACGAATAACAGGAAATAAAGATGTTCATAATTTAAATATAAACAATCTTACAACATTCAATAGTGAAATAAGTAACTATACAAATATTAAACACATGTAAAAAGGGCAGAATCTATGTCAATACTATTTATACAATATCCAAAATGCAGTACCTGTAAAAAAGCAGAAAAATGGTTAAAAGAAAACAATCTAGAATATACAAGTAGACATATAGTTGAAGAAACACCCACATATGAAGAATTAAAAGAATGGTACAATATTGGAGACTTACCATTAAAAAGATTCTTCAATACAAGTGGAATGGTTTATAGAAAATTAAAACTAAAAGATAAACTTCCAGAAATGAATGAAGATGAACAATTAAAACTCTTATCAACAGATGGAATGCTAATAAAAAGACCATTAATAATAAAAGAAAATACAATAATCACAGGTTTTAAACAAAAAGAATGGGAAGAAAAACTATTAGGAGAATAAATACAATGGCAGATTTTGAAACAATAATAAAAACAAGAAGAAGTATAAGAGAATACACAAATCAAGAAGTTGAAGATGAAAAAATAGAAAAAATAATAAAAGCAGGTATGCAAGCACCTGGAAGCAGACTAAAAGCAGAACCATGGGAATTTCTCATAATAAAAAACAAAGACACACTTGAAGCATTAGGTGAAATAAAACCACGTGTTAAAGGAGCACCAGTTGCAATAGTCCTACTTGCAAATATAGAAAGATCATTCTACAAAGAAGTATGGCAACAAGATATGAGTGCATGTGCAGAAAATATGCTACTTGAAGCATGTAACCTCGAATTAGGCGGATTATGGAATGGAGTAGCACCAGTAGAAGAAAGAATGGAAAAAATAGGTGAAATAATAAAAATAACTGATGAAAATATAAAACCATTCTGTATCATAACACTAGGATATCCTGCAGAAGGATGGGAAAACAAATTCATGGACAAATTTGACGAAACAAGAATACACTACGAAACATACTAAAAAAAATTATTTAAAGGTTATTTAATATGTCAAATGAAGAATTAAAAAAAATAATAGAAGAAATCAACACACATCCCGATGAAAAACTCGCAGAAAAATTAGAAGAAAACCTACTAAAAGCAGAATTCATAGTTCCTGTAATAGTCCAAGAAGAACACAATCACGACCATGACCATGATGAAGAAGGGGAACATGAAGAAGAAGTATCAATGAGTATATTACCATTACAAGACGAAAAAGGAAACATATTTTTACCAGTATTTACTGATGAAGAAGAATTCAACAAATCAGAAAAAGAAATGGAAGCAGTACTCTTTGACTTAGAAACAATATATGAAACAGCACTAACAGAACAAGAAGATTTAAAAGGAATAGTAATAAATCCATTTAGCCAATACTCCATAGCACCTCCAAAAGAAACAATAGAAGATATTCTAAGTGGGGAGTAAAATAGGATATGAAAAAAATAATACTATTCATACTACTTTTATTAGTAATCTTACCATCTGTAAATGCAACATCTGATTTCACAAATTTAAATCAAGAAATCAGTAATGCAATACAAAATGAAGATTACATACTAAATATAACAGATAATTATACATATAATCCTGAAACAGACCATGAACATCTACTAATTAACACAACCAATAACTTTACAATAAATGGTAATGGATATACAATTGATGCAAACCATAATAATCGTATATTCGAATATATAGGAAACAAAAATCTATATATAAATGATTTAAATCTAATAAATGCTGACACTGACGATTTTGGTGGAGCAATTTTAACAATTGATGGAACTATAATAATAAATAACTCCAATTTCACATCTAATAAAGTAACAAGTAATGGAGGAGCAATATATACAGAAAATGGAGATATCTATATAAATAATTCCCAATTTGATTCAAATTACGCAACAAGTTTTGCAGGAGCAGTAAACACAAGATATGGAAACCTATATGTTTCAAACTCAAACTTCACAAATAACTATGCACGAACTGGAGGAGCAATAGGAACTGATGGAAAATATACACAAATAATAAATTCCATTCTAAAAAACAACTCTGCAGACTTAGCAGGAGCAATATGCACAGCAGGTTCACTAGAAATAAACAATTCACATCTAATCAATAATCATGCAAACCAAATAAACGATTTAATAGCAAAAAACTACATAAATATAAATAATAACTGGTATGGTAATAACACACCATTTGAAAACAAAAACAATAGAATAACAACCTATATAATAACAGAC
>CAYSIF010000049.1:0-11423 GCA_964431035.1 uncultured Methanobacteriaceae archaeon
TTAATGGTTTAGCATCTATTTTATGTATTGCTACTTTTGCATTTGGGAATAGTTTGTTTCCTCCAACATGGTCAAAGTGACAATGTGTATTTATTATTAGTTCTATATCCTCAGGTTTAATACCTGCTTCATTTAATTGTGAGAATAAGTATTCTTTATTTTGTCCTGTTCCTGTGTCTATTATTGTATTATCTTTAACATAAATGTTTGAATCTATATTCATTCCTAGTATACATGTTATTCCATTGATTTCTTCCATCATATTATTTTTACTCCACTTAAAATTTTTTTTCTTTATGTATGATTAGAATATTATTTTATTTTATATAAAAATTAGTTTGAAAATTAGGAAAAAATAATAATGATTGTTAAAATTTTTTTTAAAAATAGTAGTTTAGTAAAAAATGGGGTCACAGGGATTTGAACCCCGATCCTGGGATTTCTCTTGTCTCAGTACTCCAATTGATCATCACATCAATCATATACTGATCAGACTACGCGTTTTTTCTTCAAAGACAACTGGAGTCCCAGATGATGCCAGGTTACACTATAACCCCAACATATTCATATATAATAAATATACTTTTTTCTTATTATTTAAATGTTTGTTTTTAAAATTTAACTTGTCTATCTATACCTGCAATTTCAGTTAGTTCAAGACCTTTTTCAAGTGCATAATCTTTTTCTATTTTATAATTACCTGTTCTTGTGCGTGGTGTTTTTTCAGGCTCGAAAAATAGCCATTTTGTGTATTTGAATTTAACTCCAATGTATGGTTTAGCTCCAAAAGTTTCTGAAAATTTGCATAAGTCAGTTATTTGTGTTTCATCAATGTAAATTATTTCTTTTGTTGTTGTTTTAACTTCTATAGCTAAGTATATTTTTGAATTTCCTGCAATTACATCAGGTAAAGGATTTTTTGTAGCTCCTCCTGAAGCGGGTGCTCTCATTGCTGCGAATTTTAAGTCCCATAATCTATGAACTAAATCTCTTTCTTCTGTAGAGCCTTTTTTAACCATATTTTAATCCTTATATAATTTTTAAATTTGATTAATTGAGTTAAATTTTTTTAAAAATAGTAATTTTTTATAAATGGGGCCGGGGCCGAGATTTGAACCCGAGTCGCAGGATCCACAGTCCCACAGGATGACCGCCTACCCTACCCCGGCATTTTTTCTAATAATATTTTTTTTGATTAATGCGGGAGCAGGGATTCGAACCCTGGTAGACCTGTGTCAACAGGTCCTAAGCCTGTCCCCTTTGGCCGCTCGGGCACCCCCGCTTCGGATAAGGAGAGAGCAATACCCTCAAAATCATTTTTTAATAATATTTTAAATAATAAGAAAAATTATATTATAGAAAAGTGCTTCGGCCGGGATTCGAACCCGAGTCTTCGCCTCGAAAGGGCAAAATGATTGGCCGGACTACACTACCGAAGCAGAAAAATAAGCAATTGATTAAGATAGTGGGCCCAATGGGGTTCGAACCCATGGCCGCCCGGTTATGAGCCGGGCGCTCTACCTGGCTAAGCTATGGGCCCAATATTTAAGCGCCATCGACAGGGCTCGAACCTGTGACCAATCGGTTAACAGCCGAACGCTCTACCTACTGAGCTACGATGGCATATGATACCCATGCTCTTTATAATCAATGCAAATAATTTATTAAAGTTTAATACAAAAAATCAAAATTCTTATACATCAAACTATAATACAATTATGAAAAACATACTATATAAAGTTTTTGTATAAATCATTTTTAAATTAAAAAAATAATTAAAATTATACCAACTTAATATAATAATATTATAATATATAAATCTTATTCACAAAAAAAGATAAAGGAAAAATAATGAACAATGAAAGCACCAACACACTAGAATTAATAAACAAAGCAAACACACTAACCCTAAAAAAACACTCCCCCGAAATAAGCCTTGAAAGAGCAATATTCCTATCATGGTGGTGCGATAAAGGAGACTGTAAATTCTGCTACATGAGCACACAAAAAAACAAAATAAAAGACCCTCAAAAAGCAAGAAGAAAAGTAAACAACATACTAGCAGAAGTAGAAATGTGCACAAGACTAGGATGGAATATAGAATTTCTATCAGGAGGATACAAATCCTTCACCACACAAGAAATCAAAAAAATAGCAGAAAACATACACCAAATAAGTGGTAAAGGAGTATGGTTAAACACAGGAATAACAAACGAATTAGACGAATACGGAGAAGAAATAATAGGAATAACCGGATCAGTTGAAACTGCAAACCCAAAACTCCAAAAAGAAATATGCCCAAGCAAACCACTAGAAGACATAAGCAACATGCTAGATACCGCAGCAGACCTAGGCTTCAAAAAAGCAATAACAATAATACTTGGACTTGGAGAAACCTACGAAGATGTAGAATACTTAAAACAATACATAAAAGACCATAAAATAGATAGAATAATATTCTACTCCCTAAACCCACATCCAGAAACAGAATACAAAAACTCCTCACAACCACCATCACTATACTATGCAAAAGTAGTAGCGACAATAAGACTAGAATTTCCAAACATCGAAATAATCTGCGGAACATGGGTTGACAACCTAGCAAATATAGGAATACTGATACTAAGCGGAGCAAACGGAATAACAAAATTCCCACTATTCAAAATGTTCGCAACAAGATACGGAAAACGGGTAGAAGAAGAAATAAAATGGACAGGAAGAACACTAAAAGGAACATTCACCAACAAAAAACTACTAGGACCAGAAAAAAGCGAATTTAACACAGAATACAACAAATATATTAAAAGATATATTAAAGAATCACTTAAAAACAAATATGATTAAAAAAAATAAAAAAATAGAAAATACTTATTATAAATTAAAAACAGAAGAAATAATAATATAATATATTATTATTAAAAATTTAAAAAAAATAATACTTATCATAAAAAAAATTACAATTAACACTTATTTTGGAGGAATTACTATATCTGATGTAGACATGATGTGTGGATTAGAAATTCACGTACAATTAGAAACAGACTCAAAACTTTTCTGCGAATGTAAAACAAATTACCAAGAAGCTCCAGCAAACGAAAACATATGCCCAGTATGTTTAAACCAACCAGGAGCAAAACCATACCCTACTAACGAAAAAGCAATAGAAAATGCTTTAATGATTTCACTAATGCTCAACTGTGAAATAGAACAAGACACTGTTTACTTTATGAGAAAACACTACGATTATCCTGATTTATCCAGTGGATACCAAAGAACAAGTGTCCCAATAGGAAAAAATGGTGAATTAAACGGTATAAGAATACATGAAATACACGTAGAAGAAGACCCAGGACAATACAAACCAGACAGAGGAACAGTAGACTTCAACAGATCAGGAATACCATTAATCGAAATCGTAACAGAACCAGATATAAAATCCCCAGAAGAAGCAAGAACATTCCTAAAAGAATTAATAAGAGTCCTCCAATACAGTAAAGGAGCACGCGGGGAAGGAACAATGAGAGCAGATGTTAACGTCTCAATAAACGGTGGAAACCGTGTAGAAATGAAAAACGTTAACTCAATAAAAGGAGCATACAAAGCACTAAAATTCGAAGTAGTAAGACAAAAAAACCTAGTTAAAAGAGGAATAGAAGTAAAACAAGAAACACGTGCATACCTCGAAACACAAATGATAACCGTATCCATGCGTAAAAAAGAAGACGCAGACGACTACAGATTCATACCAGACCCAGACTTACCACCAATGAAAATAACAGACAAACAAATACAAGACATTAAAGAAGTAATGCCAGAAACACCAAGTAACAAAGCAAAAAGATTCCAAGAAGAATATGGAATAGATGAAGAATCATCAAAAGTCCTAACATCCGCATTAGACTTAGCTGAATCCTACGAAGAAGTAGCTAAAGAAATAGATCCAAAATTCGCAGCATCATGGATGAGAGACGAACTCAAAAGAGTATTAACCTACAATAAAATAGACCTAACAGAAAGTGAAATAAGTTCCAAAAACATCATAGAACTATTAAACTTACTCCAAAATAAAAAAATAACAACAAAAGCAGGTCAAAGAATAATCGAACAAATGCCAAACAACAAAAAGAATCCAGAAGCAATAGCAGAAGAACTAGGATTAATCGGTGTTGTTGAAGAAGATGCAGTAATCGCAGCTGCAAAACAAGCAATAGAAGAAAACCCAAAAGCAGTTGAAGATTATAAAAACGGACAAAAAAATAGTATAAACTTCTTAGTAGGACAAGTAATGAGAATAACACGTGGAAAAGCAGACCCAGGAGAAACTGTCAAAATAATAAAAGACCTATTATAAAAAGGAGTGAAAAAATAAATCACCATGAACCCTGCAGAAAAAGAAAAATCAACAGTAAAAGACTACATGACAAAAAACGTAATTACTGTAACTCCACAAACACCAAGTAAAGATGTAATAAACATAATGAAACAAACAGGACACGACGGTTTCCCAGTAGTAGATGGAGAAACTGGAGCAATACAAGGAATAGTTACAGCATACGACTTACTACTTAAAGACTGGGCAGATCAAGTAGAAGGCGTAATGTCCAACGAAGTTACAGTAGCACAAGAAGACATGTCAATAAACGACGCATCAAGAGTAATGTTTCGACACGGAATATCAAGACTACCAGTAATAAACAGAGAAAAACAAGTACAAGGAATCATAACAAACACAGACATGGTTAGATCACATATAGAACGCTCCACACCAAACAAAGTAGACGTATTCAAAAAAACCATGGAACAACTATACGGAATAAAAACAAAACTAAGTAGGGAAAACGTACCAGTAAGTAAACTAAGACCAACACAAGATAGAATATATGCAGATGAACTACAAGGAAGAACCTACGAATTAGAAAGAGGACTAGCCGAACCAGCAATAGTTGTTAAAAGTGGAGACAGATACATACTTGTAGATGGACATCACAGAGCAGTAGCATCAGTAAAATTAGGATATGATGAAATAGACTCCTATGTAATAGACTTACAAAAAGATATAAAAATCGGTATGGAAAGAACTGCTGACACACAAGGAATACACACCTTTGATGACATAAACATTATTGATGATGACCAACACCCACTAATCGCATTAACCGAAACAATAAAAACAAGTAGAAATGAATAAAAATGACAGATGAAAAAATAATCCAAAAAGTATACAGTACATTAGAAGATAGAAGAGACAATCCTATTAATTCATATACTGCAAATATAATGCAGGATGATGACAAAAAGAAAGCTGTCGATAAAATATGTGAAAAAATAGGTGAAGAAGCAGCAGAAGTAATATTAGCTGCTAAAAATGATGAAAACTTAGTTTATGAGTCAGTTGACTTAATATTCCATAATCTACTCTTATTAGCATATAAAAATGTAGATTTAAATGAAGTCTTTGATGAATTTGAAAGAAGACACAAATAAAAATATTCTCTTTTTTTATTCTATTTTTTAATATTGCTTGAAATCATTGTTAAAGCAAAAACAGCCGCTCCAAAACCATTATCTATATTAACTACTGCAATACCTGGAGCACATGATTGTAACATTGCATGTAATGCTATTTTACCATTATCCCCAACACCATATCCTACACTTGTAGGAACTGCTATAATAGGAACATCCACTAAACCTGCAACAACAGAGGGTAATGCTCCTTCCATACCTGCACATACTATTATACATTTAACATCTTCTTCAACCATTTTAGCTATTTGAGGGAATAATCTATGGATTCCTGCAACTCCAATATCATATGATGTTAATACTTCGCATCCCCCCTCATTAAGTATCATTTTAGCTTCTTCTGCAACATTAACATCTGAAGTTCCTGCAGTTACAACACCTACTTTACCATATTCTTTAATTATATTATCTTCAATTGGTGTGTTAGCTATACGTAGTATTCTTCCTTTTTCATTATATTCAAAATAGAAATCTTCTTTTAGATAGTCTAAATCTTTTTCTAATTTTTCAAATCTTTTTTTACTTAGGCGTGTAAATATTAATGAGATTTTTTCTTCATTTATTTTTTCGAAGTAGTTTTTTGCTATTGTAACTAAGTCATCATAGTCTTTACTGTCCGATAGGATTGCTTCTGGGAATCCTGTTCTTTGTTTTCTGTTTGTATCGAATTTTATGTGTTGGTCTAGTTCTAGGATGTTGTTGGATTTTATTATGTTTTCACATTTTTCTATTGTAATTTTTCCTTCTACTAGATCTTCTAATATTTTTCTCATAATAAAAAAATTCCTTATAACTAATAAATATTATATTAATAATATTATGTTTTAAATCTTATAAATAAAATTAAATGAATAAAATATAAAAATATCCAACTTAATATATATAAGATCTATTTTTCCACGCATTGATTGATTATATTCATCCCCTATAAGAAGTGCTTGCATAGCTAATAGGTTATCTCCATATATTAATTTATTAAACCATGTTTTTTCATTGATATTTTTAACTTTAGATTTAAAATAACCTGAATCATCTTTTGATGGTAATACTAACTCGTTTGTTTGTAGTTTTAATCTCTGATTTTCAGAGATTCCTGATAATATTTTTTGAGCTTCCTTTTTTCCTCTTTTTAAAATTTTGGGCAACTCTTCAACTAAAGATTCCGCCACAATCACCGTCTCCTTTATAATACTTTATACATATTTTATATTTATTTAAAATAACTACATCTTCCCAGAAAAATCAAGAAAATATCTATATATAATTACTTTCATCATATCTCTTGATGCATCTTATTAAATAAACATACAAAATTTGAATCAATTTTTATATATAGACCCTCCTTTCGATTCAAAAGCAGACTATAGAACAAAAATATCGATACCCGATAACGATATAGAACAAAAACCAACAGTTATAGAGCAATTTGCATATAAAGATACTTGGAAGAATGGTACTGCAAGCTATTTAGAGATGATGGTGCCAAGATTAATACTTATGAAAGAATTATTATCTGAAAAAGGATCAATTTATGTTCATATTGACTGGCATGTAGGACATTATCTTAAAATTCTATTAGATGAAATATTTGGAAAAGAAAATTTTGTCAATGAGATAATATGGAATTATAAATCTGGTGGAACTAGTAATAATTACTTCTCAAGAAAACATGACATTATATTGCTATATAAAAAAACAGATCAATATACATTTAACACATTAACTGAAAAATCATACAATCGCGGATTAAAACCATATCGATTTAAAGGTGTTAAGGAATATGAAGATGAAATTGGTTGGTATACATTAGTAAATATGAAAGATGTATGGCAAATAGATATGGTTGGAAGAACATCCTCAGAACGAGTTAATTATGGAACTCAAAAACCTGAAAAATTATTAGAACGTATTATTAAAGCTTCTTCCAATGAAGGAGATATTGTTGCTGATTTTTTTATGGGTTCTGGTACTACTGGTACAGTTGCTGAGAAATTAGGTAGACGTTGGATTATGTCGGATTTAGGTAAACCTGCAACAATGATAACTCGTAAGCGTTTAATTGATCAAGAAGCTGAGCCTTTTTTATATCAATCTATTGGAGATTATCAAAAAGAGCAATATGAAACTTCTGAATTTAAAACCATACGTGATTTATCCCATGTTGTTTTAAACCTTTATGGTGCTTTACCAATTAATGATAATAGTACTAGAACTAATTTAGGATACATTAAGGATAAAAATACCTTGGTTCTTGTTGATTCTCCCTCTAAATTAACAGGTTATAATACTTTAGTTAAGGCTCAGAAGTTGAGAAATACATATCATGGGGGTTGGAATAAAGTTGTTGTTTTAGGTTGGAATTTTGTGCAGAATATTGGTGATATTATTAATAAATTGGATGATTCTGATTTAAAAGTTCTTGTTATTCCTCCAGATTTATTAGAGCAGCTAAAAACTAAAGCTAAAGCTAATAAACTTATTCAGTCTGGAAAATTGAGATTTTCATCTTTACAATATTTGACTGTTAAAAATCCCATCGTAGAAGATTATGATGAGGATAATGAGGTTTTAAATGTGGAATTGGATAATTATGTTTTGTTATCTCCTGATGCATTGCCTTTAGATGAAAAGAACCAGAAAAAGTTATCTGATATTATTAGTGATGATCCTTTGGCATTAATTGAGTATTGGAGTATTGATCCTGATTATGATGGGGAGGTTTTCCGTAGTAAATGGCAGGATTATCGTGAAAATGTTGCTAATGATAATGATCCTTATCGTGTTATAAATAAAGCTAGAATTAATGTTCCTAAGGTTGAGGGTACACGTGTGATATGTGTTAAAGCTGTTGATATTTTTGGTTTTGAGAGTGCTACAACAATTACTATAGGAGAATGATAATATGAGTAATATGGGTACTAAAAATAACCCTCTTAAGTTAACTAGTGAGTTGACTACTGTTGTTAATAAGGCTTGGGATGATGGTAGTTTATATGATAATGTATCTCCTGTGACACAAGATTTGTTACGCTTTTGGTTTTCTCCTTCTTTTAGTGATATACGAGATATTAATTTTCATGAAGGTCAAAAACAAGCTATCTTGAATATTATTTATTTGCATGAAATTTTGGGGGTTAGTAGTGTTAAGGACTTGTATTTGAATGTTTATCCTGAATTATTGAAAGATATGGATTTAGATAATATTGAGCAAGAGAAGTATAATCATCCTATGTATGCTGTGAAGATGGCTACTGGTACGGGTAAGACTTGGGTTATGCATGCTTTATTGCTTTGGCAATACTTGAATTCTTATAAGAATCCTGATGATAAGCGTTTTTCTAAGAATTTTTTGATTGTTGCTCCTGGAATTATTGTGTACAATCGTTTGCTTGATGCTTTTCTTGGTAAAGAAGATGTGGATAATGTTCGTGATTTTAATACATCTGATTTTATGCGTTTTAAGGAGTTATTTATTCCTGATGCTTATCGTGACTTAATTTTTAGTTTTTTACAGACTTCTGTTGCTTGTAAAGATGAAATTTCTTCAAAAGTATGTGGGGATGGTTTAGTTGCTATTACTAACTGGCATTTATTAATTGATAAGGATGAGGAGGTAGATATTGATTCTCCTTTAGATAATCCTGCACAAGTTTTGAAGAATGTTTTACCTGTGTCTCCAGGTAAAGCTAGTGGTAATGATTTGAGTAGTCTTGATTCTGCTTTTTTAAGAGGTAGTGAAATTGAATATTTGAAAGGATTGGATAAACTTGTTGTTATTAATGATGAGGCTCATCATATTCATACTTTTAAGAGAGGTGGTGAGGTGTTTGAGGTTGAATGGCAGAAGAGTTTGAATAAGATTAGTGAGTTTAAGGATTCTTTTATACAGATTGATTTTTCTGCTACTCCTTATAGTAATAGTGGTGGTAAAAAGAAGGTTAAACATTATTTTCCGCATGTTATTGTTGATTTTAATTTACGTGCTGCTATTCATAAAGGTTTAGTTAAGATGATTGCTATTGATCGTCGTGAAGAAGTTGCTTCTATTAAACTTGATTTTAAGGCAGAGCGTGAAGGTAATAAAATTGTTGGTTTGTCTGATGGTCAACGTTTAATGCTTCGTGCAGGTTATAAAAAGTTGAAGATTCTAGAAGATGAATTTAAACATTTAGATGTTAATAAGCATCCTAAAATGTTAGTTATGTGTGAAGATACTAAAGTTGCTCCTTTTGTGACTCAATTTTTCAAAAGTGAAGGTTTGAGCAGTGATGAAATTGTTGAGATACATTCTAATAAGAAAGGAGAAGTTAGTGAAAATGATTGGAATAGTATAAAGCAACGTTTATTTAATGTTGATAATTATGAAAATCCTAAGATTATTGTTTCTGTTTTGATGTTGCGTGAAGGTTTTGATGTTAATAATATTTGTGTTATTGTTCCATTACGTTCTACTGAGTCTGAAATATTATTAGAGCAGACCATTGGTAGAGGTTTACGTTTGATGTGGAGAGAACATGAATATGATGATGTTAAATATGAAAATCGTAGACGAGTGTTGAAAAATAAGTTAGAACCTGAGAATTATTTAGATTTACTAAGTATTATTGAACATCCTAATTTTATTAAGTTTTATGAAGAGAGTCTTGAGGATGATATAGTTGTTGAAATTACTGAAGATGAAAAGCCTGATAAAATATTGGGAGATATGATAAATGTACCTTTAAGAGATGACTTTGAAGAGTTTGATTTTTACTGGCCATTTATTATTCAAGAGAGCGAAGAAATTTTAACTAATGAAAAAATTTCTATTGATAGTTTTGAACCCTATAAAATTCCTTTAGGAGAATTGCAGAAGATTAAAGGTGAAGGTGGGGAAAAATTTAAATCTCATGAAATTACCGTTAGAACTCAATTTGGTGAATATAATGTGAGTTCCGATATTTTTACTGCTAAAAATTATAATGAATTTTTATCTAGAATTATAAATAATGTTAATGCTATGTTGCAGAATGTAGGTAGAAGCAGTAAAGCTTTTCCAATGATTCAAGTAAATAATGCTGAGATAACTGGAGTAATTGATGAATACATACGTACTAAATTGTTTAATGAGCCATTTAATCCCATGATTAATGAAAATTGGCGCATTCTTGTAATGTCTGATGGCAGTATTATAAAACACATCACTAAGCAAATTAGCAGAGTTATGTATGAATTACAGAATAATGTTCGTATTGAAGAAGCTGTTGTTGATAAAATACCATTTTCAAAGGTTGATAAACTTCGTATGAGAGAAAATTATTCTATTGATGTTAGTAAATCTATTTATCCTAAATTACCTTATCCTTCAAATAAAGGAGGTTTTGAAAAATCTTTTATTGAAGCATTGGATAATGATGGTTATGTTAACTCTTTTTTGAAAATTAATGAATATTATCATGATTTTGCTTGTATTACTTATATTCGTGACGATGGTTTACTTGCGAGATATTATCCAGATTTTATTGTTAAAATAAATAATGATATTTATATTGTTGAAACTAAATCAGATAAGGACATAAAATCTGAAAATGTTCAACGGAAGAGAGTTGCTACATTAGATGCCTTGGACAAGATAAATCAACTTAAAGGAGTGGAACGTATGGATTCAAAATGGAATTATACATTATTAGGTGAAAATACATTCTATTCTATGTTTGAAAATAGTGCAAGCATTAAAGAGATTCTTGATTATAATATTGTCAATGAATCAATAGCAAAAGGTCATAAAACTTTAGATGACTTCATAAATTAATTTTATTTTTTTATATTAATGATTATTATACTGAAATAAATATAATAATTCATTTAGGGTTCTAGATATTTAAGTTTTTTTTAGTTATTTTTATTTCTTCTTTTTC